>JAIDPP010000345.1 GCA_029062725.1 Muribaculaceae bacterium
ATTTTAAATATAATTATAAAATGGCACAGATTACTTTTTTATGTGCATTTCAAAACTTAAAGTTGTTTTTAACTTTTATAATACATGAAAAAGAAAGAATAGCGGGGCCTCTTAAACTTATTTCTACTAAATTTGTATAATGTAATAGAATAATGTATCTTTACACTTCCAAAAGTATTTTGGAACGTTTTCCGGACGTATAATCAGGATACTTATATTAGAAAGCTTAACTGAAAATAACTTTAAAAATTTAGACATGAAAAAATTGCTATTCATTCTTCCTGGGATTGCAGCGCTCTCCTTGCCTGGATTGGCAAAGGATAGAATCACAGTAAACCCCGATGCAGTGAACACCGAAACCATCATGCACGTATGGAGCTGGAATTTCCCTGAGATCGCCCGCAATGTAAAGAAAATTGCTGACGCCGGGTTTACCATGATTCAAACCTCTCCCGTACAGGCATGCTACGCGCCGGAAGGTAGCGGTAAGAAAATTTTTGACGAGAAAGTTGCTGAGGGTAACTGGTACTACTATTACCAACCCACTGCATGGACAATCGGTAACAATATACTCGGCACAAAGGAGCAGATGCAGGAAATGCTTGATTCTGCGGCAAAGTATAATCTGAAGGTAATTGTCGATGTCCTTCCCAATCACACGGCCTTTGATACTGACGCGGTGTCCGATGATTTCTATAAAGCAGTCGGAGGACGTGAAAAGATGTACCATACGAATGGCCTGACACCCATAGCAGATTATAATAACCGTATGGAGTGTACACTCATGGGATGTGGAGGTCTTCCGGATGTCAACACAGAAAACCCGGCTTTCCAGAAATATTATATGGATTTTGTAAATGAGCTGCTCAAGATGGGAGTAAGGGGATTTCGTTATGACACAGCCAAGCATATCGGCGTCCACTCCGACCCCGTTGATCTGGCGGCGGGTGTAAAGGAAAATGATTTCTGGGATGTAGCCACCGGCAGAAAGAGTGTTAAGGGTGTAAAGCTTGCCCTACCCTATGAAGATCTGTTTGTCTATGGTGAGGTTCTTCAGGATCAGAATGTCCCTGAGAAGGAATATGCCGACTATATGGGTCAGACGGCGTCCAGCTATGGCTACGTTCTTCGGGAGGCGCTGGAAAAAGAGTCGGTGAATGGTCTTGACCTGACAAGCTGGCATCACATGGCTGCTCCGGAATTTCTTGTAAGCTGGGTAGAAAGTCATGACACATACTGTAATCATCACGAATCAGCTCATCTTACTGATGATCAGATCCGCACCGGTTGGGTCTGGATCACAGCCCGACAGAACTCCACTCCCCTATTCTTCAGCCGTCCTGCAGGGAGCACGAGAGATAATTATTACGGCAATAATGTGCTTGGAGCAAGAGGGAATGATGAATTCATGCATCCTGAAGTAGTTGCGGTAAACAAATTCCGCACTGCCATGGCAGGTCAAAAGGAGAATCTACAGTATTCGCCCAATGGCGCAGTGCTTCTTGTCAACCGTGGCAAAAAGGGAGCCGCCGTGGTGAATATCAGCAGATCTGCTAATTTCATTGACCTCCCGACCGGACTGCCTGACGGAACGTATTATGATGAAGTATATAAGAAAGAATTTAAGGTAAAGAATGGTGTTCTCAAAGGAATTGCGGCTCCACATAAGACCTATATCCTTCAGAAGAAATGAAATTAAGACAATTGGAAGTAAGACTGTTATAACAAAGGGAAAATTGTCTTATAAGACACCACAAACAATTCTATACAGATACTTGTTTTAAAAGGTAGGAATGAAATTTCATTCCTACCTTTTAAAACAAGTGCTTAAAATTGGCACACTATTTGAATATATTTAAGCAGTTCTCCGGAGGGTATATTCAGAATCGCCCGGAGTTCAAGTATACGAGAAACAAATAACACAAACAGTAATTATGAATATTAAACCTTTATCAGACAGGGTTCTCATAGAGCCCACAGCAGCTGAAGAAGTGACAATGGCCGGTATCATTATTCCGGATTCTGCTAAAGAGAAGCCTTTAAAAGGGAAAGTGATCGCTGTCGGAACGGGTACCAAGGATGAGGAAATGGTACTTAAGGAGGGTGATACGGTTCTCTACGGCAAGTATTCCGGTACGGAGATAGAATTTGAAGGTACAAAATATCTTATGATGCGTCAGAGCGACGTGCTTGCAATCGTAGGCTAATAAGTTCAATCCGGTATCGGAAAGATCAGGATATTATATTAGGGGAGATTTCCGGTTTCGGGGATAGGAAATAAAAAATAAAAGGGAGCGCAAGCTCCAATCAGATATGGCAAAAGAAATAAAATTCAATATCAAAGCTCGTGAAGAGCTTAAAAATGGCGTGGATGCTCTTGCAAACGCCGTCAAAGTAACTCTTGGCCCCAAAGGGCGTAATGTGATTATTGAAAAGAAGTTCGGCGCGCCTCATATTACCAAAGATGGTGTGACTGTGGCACGTGAAGTTGAACTTGATGATCCTTTCCAGAACATGGGAGCGCAACTGGTTAAGGAAGTTGCCTCCAAGACAGGCGATCAGGCTGGTGACGGAACAACTACTGCTACAGTTCTTGCTCAGGCCATCGTGAATGTCGGCCTTAAAAATGTAACGGCCGGTGCTAATCCCATGGATCTCAAACGCGGAATCGACAAGGCTGTTTCAAAGGTCGTTGAAGGGATTCGCTCACAGGCTCAGGAAGTTGATGACGATATAAGCAAGATTGAGAATGTAGCCAGAGTTTCTGCCAACAATGATGAGCAGATCGGTAGGCTTATAGCCGAGGCAATGGAGAAAGTTAAGAAAGAGGGGGTCATCACTGTTGAAGAAGCAAAGGGAACTGAGACTACAGTAGAGGTAGTTGAGGGAATGCAGTTCGATAGAGGTTACATTTCCCCCTACTTTGTGACTAACAGTGAGAAGATGGAATGTGAGATGGACTCCCCCTACATTCTTCTTTACGATAAAAAAATCTCTAATCTCAAGGATATGCTTCCTATTTTGGAAGCTGTGGCTCAATCCGGCCGTCCTCTCCTGATCATTGCCGAAGATGTTGATAATGAAGCACTCGCCACACTTGTGGTAAACAGACTTCGCGGATCACTAAAGATTTGTGCAGTTAAAGCTCCCGGCTTCGGCGACCGTCGTAAAGAGATGCTTGAAGACATCGCTATTCTAACAGGTGGAGTTGTTGTTAGTGAAATTAAGGGTATGCAGCTCTCTCAGGCTACCGTGAACGATCTTGGTACGGCAGAGAAAGTAACCGTGAACAAAGATAACACAATCATTGTCAACGGTGCCGGAGCAAAAGAGGCTATTAATTCTAGAATAGCTCAAATCAAGGCTCAGATCGAAACCACAACCTCAAATTATGACAAAGAAAAACTCCACGAACGTCTTGCCAAGCTTGCCGGTGGAGTTGCTGTCCTATACATCGGTGCTCCCTCGGAAGTTGAGATGAAGGAGAAAAAAGAC
>JAIDPP010000346.1 GCA_029062725.1 Muribaculaceae bacterium
ACTATGAACTGGCCGCCTCTCTCAGGGATAAAGTAAGCGAGACGAAGAAGAAACTCGAGACTACCAAGAAGGAATGGGAAAAAACTCTCGATTCCGACCGTCAGGAGGTGAATGAGGATAAGGTGGCGGAAGTTGTGGCTATGATGACTGGCGTTCCGACCCAGCGTATAGCTCAGGCTGAGGGCACACGCCTTATAAAAATGGGCGAGAGCCTTAAGGGTTCAGTTATAGGTCAGGATGATGCTATCAAGAAGACTGTTAAGGCCATACAACGTAACCGTATAGGCCTTAAAGATCCGAATAAACCGATCGGAGTGTTCATGTTTCTTGGACCAACGGGTGTAGGCAAGACTCTTCTGGCTAAAAAGCTGGCAGAATATCTTTTTGACTCTTCCGATTCCCTTATCAGAATGGATATGAGTGAGTTTATGGAGAAATTCACCGTTTCTCGCCTTGTAGGAGCCCCTCCGGGCTATGTAGGATATGAAGAGGGAGGACAGCTTACGGAGAAAGTGCGTCGTCATCCTTATTCTGTTGTTCTGCTCGATGAGATAGAGAAAGCTCATCCCGATGTGTTCAATCTCCTGCTTCAGGTGATGGACGAAGGCCGACTTACAGATTCTTTGGGACGGAAGATCGATTTCAAGAACACTATCCTCATTATGACCAGCAATATCGGTTCGCGGCAGCTCAAGGAATTCGGAGGAGGAGTAGGTTTCAATACCGGAATTGTTTCAAAAGATCAGGCTCATGGCGTCATTTCGAAGGCGCTAAACAAAGCTTTCAGTCCAGAGTTCCTGAATCGTGTCGATGACATCATCATGTTTGACCAACTTGACAAGGAAGCCATCTTCTCGATCATTGACATAGAATTGAAGGAGTTTTATTCAAGAATCGAGAACCTTGGATTTAAGATGACTCTCAGCGATGAAGCCAAGAACTTTATTGCGGAGAAAGGATATGATAAGAATTTCGGTGCTCGTCCGTTGAAGAGATCCATCCAGAAGTATCTGGAGGATGAGCTTGCTGAGCTTATGCTTCGCCTTAATTCCGAAGGCACAATCGGGGGAGAAATCAATGTCACTTATAAAGAGGGTGATGAGCAACTGACAATAGACTATAAACCATTGGTTTCATAGTCAATAAATTTGATGATTAAGACGGTGTGTCAAAATTCTAAGATTTGACACACCGTCTTGTTTTTATCCGGATGGCGAGGATACTCAAAGGTGATGAATAATAGTATCAGCCTGCGAACACTATGACCCTGAAATTTTAAGTCATGCGCTCTTATTTGAGCATATTCATGTATGTGGCCGGAGCAGAAATATAAGACCTGGACGGGACTATAGGCCATCACCCTCTTGACGCTATCAGAATAGAATGGCTATCCTGTAAGTGATAAAGGCAAAAATCCAGGCGAGCGTCGTGTTATAGATAGCTGAGAAAACAGCATATTTCCACTCCCCGGTTTCTCTCGTGATTGCAGCAAGAGTGGCAATACATGGGAAATAGAGCAGGACAAATACCATGAAGGCCAGCGCCGAAGGAGCTGTGAACGGAGCTATTCCGGAAATGGCCGATGGAGTGTTGAGACGATGTGACAACATGTCAGCGTCATCCTCCCCAACATATAGGACTCCAAGCGTTGATACCACAACTTCCTTGGCTGCCGCTCCGGCAAGAAGCGAGACGCACGTTTTCCAACCGAGCTCCATCGGGCGCACGACAGGCTCCACAAATTTCCCGATATGGCCTATAATAGAATGACTCTGCTGGTATTCATTGAGTATCAGTTCTTCGATTTTCTCTTCTCCAATTTCAGAGATACGCTCCTGCGGAATCTCGGCCAATGTCTCGGTTAGGAAACTCTCCGGGATGTCTGAAACCTCATATCTCGGGAAATAAGATAAAGCCCATATAATGATAGATGCAATAAGAATCAAACCTCCCATCTTACGGAGATACTGCTCGGCCTTCGACCACATGTTACGCATAGTTGCCTTGAAAGTCGGCATCCGGTATGGAGGGAGTTCCATAACGAAAGGGGTTTCATCTGTCTTGAGCCAGAACCGACGCATAAGACGGGCTGTGAGGACTGCGACCATGATACCGAGGAGATAGAGGCCCACGAAAACCCACGCACCATAACTTGGGAAGAAAGCTCCGACAAGAAGCACATAGATAGGGATTCGCGCTGAACAGCTCATAAAGGGATTAATCAGGATAGTAATCAACCGGCTCGACTTACTTTCAATAATTCGAGTTGACATAATGGCGGGGACATTACAGCCGAAACCCATTACCAGAGGTATGAATGACTTGCCATGCAGGCCCATCCTATGCATGAGTTTATCCATGATAAAGGCGACCCGAGCCATGTATCCGGAGTCCTCCATGAAAGAGATAAACGTATAGAGTATGAGGATATTCGGCAAGAACACAATCACTCCTCCGACTCCTCCTATAATAC
>JAIDPP010000347.1 GCA_029062725.1 Muribaculaceae bacterium
AAACTCCTTCCTTATAATTACAAAATTTAAAGCCGACTTGAAATCAAAAATCAAGTCGGCTTTTTTCGGACGGTTACGATGATACTCATGAAATATCTTAGAATGATCGGAAGAGGAGGGGAGGGGAAACAAAAAATAGGATGTATCAATTGATACATCCTATTTTTTAATCTCATTTTATATTGAAAATTACTTCACTTCCTCGAAATCTACATCAGTGATGTCTTTCTCATCGTTATGTTTGGGCTCCTCAGGAGCAGCCTGTGCACCGGCTGCGCCAGCACTCTGTTGAGCATTGTAGATATCCTGAGCGGCTGCCTGTACAGCGTCTGTAACGGCCTTAACAGCAGAATCAACATCCTCCACAAGCTGCTGTTTATGAACCTCCTTGAGTTTTTCAACAGCTGATTCGATAGCAGATTTCTTGTCGGCCGGAATCTTATCGCCCCATTCACTGAGCTGCTTCTCGGTCTGGAAGATCACGCTGTCGGCGTGGTTGAGCTTGTCGGCGCGTTCCTTGGCTTTTTTATCGGCTTCCTCATTTGCCTTTGCCTCATCCTTCATTCTCTGAATCTCGGAGTCGCTAAGACCGCTTGATGCCTCGATTCGGATAGACTGCTCCTTACCCGTGGCTTTGTCTTTAGCTGTTACGTTAAGGATACCGTTGGCATCAACCTCGAAAGTAACCTCGATCTGGGGCACACCGCGGGGCGCGGGTGCTATACCACCGAGATTGAACTCGCCGAGAAGCTTGTCGTCAGCAGCCATAGGACGTTCGCCCTGAAGAACACGGATGGTAACTTCCGGCTGGTTGTCGGCAGCTGTAGAGAATGTCTCACTCTTACGGGTAGGAATGGTGGTGTTGGCGTCGATAAGTTTTGTCATCACGCCCCCCATAGTCTCGATACCGATAGAAAGAGGAACGACATCGAGAAGAAGAACATCTTTCACGTCACCGCTGAGGACACCGCCCTGAATAGCTGCACCGATAGCTACGACCTCATCGGGGTTAACGCCCTTGCTGGGTTCTTTGCCGAAGATTTCCTTAACTTTCTCCTGAATGGCCGGGATTCGAGTGGAACCACCAACGAGAATCACCTCATCAATTTCAGCGGCTGTAAGGCCGGCATCCTTGAGAGCATTTACACAAGGCTCCTTCACTGCATCAATAAGTTTGGAAGCAAGCTGTTCAAACTTAGCGCGGGTAAGGGTTTTAACCAAATGCTTAGGCCCGGTTGCCGTAGCAGTGATATAGGGGAGGTTTATCTCTGTGGAAGTTGAGCTTGAGAGCTCGATCTTTGCCTTCTCGGCAGCTTCCTTTAGACGTTGCATAGCCATCGGATCCAGACGGAGGTCAACACCCTCCTCTTTCTGGAACTCATCTGCAAGCCAGTCGATGATTACGTTATCGAAGTCATCACCGCCGAGGTGAGTGTCACCGTTAGTGGATTTTACCTCAAACACGCCATCACCAAGTTCCAGGATACAAATATCAAAGCTACCTCCACCGAGGTCGAACACCGCTATTTTCTGCTCTTTGTCAGATTTATCAAGACCGTATGCAAGAGCCGCCGCAGTAGGTTCGTTAATGATTCGCATAACCTTGAGGCCGGCAATCTCACCGGCATCCTTGGTGGCCTGACGCTGTGAATCATCGAAGTATGCAGGAACAGTGATGATAGCCTCTGTAACCTGCTGTCCAAGATAGTCCTCGGCAGTCTTTTTCATTTTCTGAAGAATCATAGCTGAGATCTCCTGTGGAGTGTAGTCGCGTCCGTCAATGTCAACCTTCGGCATATCGTTCTGACATACTACTTTATAGGGGACACGTTTGATCTCATCCTGAACCTGATCGCACTTCTCACCCATGAAACGTTTAATAGAGTAGATAGTACGGGTAGGATTGGTCACAGCCTGACGTTTTGCGGGATCACCGACCTTTCGCTCACCTCCGTCAACAAATGCTACTACGGAAGGGGTGGTGTTACGTCCTTCGTTGTTAGGGATAACAACGGGGTCCTTACCTTCAAGGACCGCTACA
>JAIDPP010000348.1 GCA_029062725.1 Muribaculaceae bacterium
TACCCATGCCGGTCTTTCCGCTGGCGCGGATGATGTCGTCGTAGTCGCAACCGAGAAGATCCACTATCTGGTCGGCCACCTCGTCGGGCTTCGCGCTGTCAAGATCGCATTTATTGAGCACGGGGATGATCTCCAGATCATTGTCAATGGCCATATACAGGTTTGAGATGGTCTGGGCCTGGATTCCCTGAGAAGCGTCCACGATCAGGAGGGCGCCTTCGCAAGCAGCTATCGAGCGCGACACCTCGTAGGAGAAATCGACGTGTCCCGGAGTGTCGATAAGGTTTAGGGTGTATTTCTCTCCGTCGAGCTCGTAATCCATCTGGATCGCGTGACTCTTGATGGTGATTCCCCGTTCGCGCTCGAGATCCATGTCGTCGAGCACCTGCGCCTCCATATCTTTGGCAGCAACCGTGCCGGTCCGTTCAAGAAGACGGTCGGCCACGGTAGATTTGCCGTGGTCGATATGGGCGATTATACAGAAATTCCTTATATTTTTCATTCTTAGTTTTGCGATTCAAGCTGTTCAATCTGCAAATTTAGCGAAAATTTTCGGAATTGCCCCTATCAGTCGCCGATTTAGGATGGAATTGTATCTTCTCAAGGGTTGTAAAATTCTATTTCCAGGGATAATATATAACAGAAACGGTGTGTCAAAATTTTGAATTTTGACACACCGTAATTTGTTTTGTCCGGATGGCGAGGGTGCTGTCAGAATGGTTCGGCCGGTAGGCGGTTGAGATTGAGGCTGTCGGGAGCATACTCACGTATGTGACCGACGCCGAAATCTCAACCAACGACCCGGACGGGCCGTTATGACACACCCTCTATAGGATCAATCCTTTACTTGCAGGTGTCCATCGGACAGCGGGGCTTGATCTGCTTGAAGAAATCATTACCCTTGTTGTCAACGAGGATAAATGCAGGGAAATCCTCCACCTCGATCTTCCAGATCGCTTCCATGCCGAGTTCGGGATATTCGAGAAGCTCAACATTCTTTATGGAGTTCTTGGCGAGGATGGCGGCCGGTCCTCCTATCGAACCGAGGTAGAAACCGCCATGCTTCTTGCAGGCATCGGTCACCTGCTGGCTGCGGTTGCCCTTGGCGATCATCACCATCGAGCCTCCGGCTTCCTGGAATTGGTCAACGTAAGAGTCCATACGGCCTGCAGTGGTGGGACCGAACGAACCGGAAGGCATCCCCTCCGGCTTCTTCGCCGGACCGGCATAGTAGATGGGATGATCCTTGAGATACTGCGGCATAGGCTCACCGGCGTCGAGACGCTCCTTGATCTTGGCATGGGCGATGTCGCGGCCCACAATGATCGTTCCGTTAAGGGAAAGGCGTGTGGAAACGGGATATTTGTCGAGAGTTGCGAGAATCTCCTCCATCGGGCGGTTGAGGTCGATCTTCACAACCTCTCCCTCACCCGCATTGCGCATGGATTCGGGGATAAGTTCTCCGGGGAATTCGTCGAGTTTCTCGATCCAGAGACCATCCTTGTTGATCTTGGCCTTCACGTTACGGTCGGCCGAGCAGCTCACTCCCATACCTACCGGGCAGGAGGCGCCATGTCGCGGCATACGGATCACACGCACGTCATGGGCGAAGTATTTGCCGCCGAACTGCGCGCCGAGGCCGAGGTTCTGCGCCGCCTCGAGAAGCTCCTTCTCAAGCTCGATGTCGCGGAAGGCATGGCCATATTCATTGCCGTGGGTCGGAAGGTTGTCGTAGTATTTCACTGATGCTTTCTTTACTGCCGCGAGGTTGGCCTCAGCCGACGTGCCACCGATTACGAACGCTATATGATAGGGGGGACATGCAGCCGTTCCCAGTGTTTTCATCTTCTCGATAAGGAAAGGCACAAGGGTTTTCTTGTTGAGGATAGCCTTGGTCTCCTGATAGAGGTAGGTCTTGTTGGCGGAGCCGCCTCCTTTGGCTACAAAGAGGAAGTTATAGTC
>JAIDPP010000349.1 GCA_029062725.1 Muribaculaceae bacterium
TAAGGTATTCGGTCTGCGCTCCGTTGCGGGTGGAGATCTGCGGGCGGCCGCAGGCCATGTAGCGGAGGTTGGATAGACCGAAGGCCTCGCTTTCTACCGATGGCACAACTCCGAAATGGGCGCGTGCTATCAGTTCCCGGGGATTTTCCGCTCCGGAGTGCCAGTCGATGAAATCCATCACCTCGCGGATCATGGCGCGTTTACGGAGATTGTCAAGGAAATCGGGACTCCCTTCCCCGGCGATCATAAGGCGCATCCTGACGCCCCGCATCAGCATCAGTGCGTCGATAAGGGTTTCGAGTCCCTTACGTTCGGCTACCGGGCCGAGGTAGAGGGCCGTGACCGGTCCCTTCTCCGGCTCCGGCAGCGGCGCGGTCGAGTCTTCGGTGCGGATACTGTCGTGGAGCACGAACACCTTGCTGTCGTCGAGCGGGAGATTGCGTCCCTCCCAGGAGTGGCAGAAACGGTCGAAGGCGAGCCGCGAGACGAATATATGGGCGTCGATATTGGCATACAGCCTTCGGAACACGGAGGAATCCCTCCCTTTCCTCACGGCATGACGGGTGGCGACAATCCTGATGTCGTCTCTTTTGGCGAGGCGGCGCGCCATTGCGGCGGTGTAGGCGTCGCGGTAGCGGTGAGCATGTATAATATTGTTTCCTTTCGGAAGCCTGCGCATCATCCCGGCCACGCTCAGGATTGAAGAGAAGTCGAGGAATCCCCGCAACGGTGCGTGTTCCACCTTTATGTCATGGGCCGAAAATCGGGTGTCCACGGCGTATGCACCGGAAGTGAGGGCTATTGTATTGACCCCACGGGAGGCATATTCGCGACAGATGTCGAGAGCGTATGACTGCGCTCCCGCCATCCTGTTGCCGCTTACGATATGTATCAGGTTATCGATCAAAACCGGGGTTGACGAATAAGGGTCATCGGGCGAACCGGGCAGGAGCGGCTCCGTCAATTGGCCACTCCGGAAAGCATCACGGAGATATCCACGCTGGGCATTGACAGGTATGAGCCGATAAGTTTGTCAACCAGCTTTCCGTTGTAGGTCACGATACCGGCCTGGACTCCCGGGGTGGTGGCGATCATTCCGGTGAAGGAATCCTTGAGCTGGAGTTCCGAGAGGAAGTTGACCATTACGTTTGAGAGAGCCATCGCCACCGTCCGTGGCACTGATATCGAGGGATGAGTCTCGTTGAGGTCAAGGATATATACATTCTCCTTCATTGCCGCCGACAGGTTCTTGGGGAATTCGAAATCGCGTGTGTTGAGACCGGTGATTATCACATCGGCTGATTTCACCTTGTTGTATAGCACACGGGGATGTATCGCGATAGCATCTACCAGATGTCCGCATATCCTTTTCACCTCCTGCAGGGCGGAGATATCGTTGTCCATGAGTGTCACGCGTGCACCTGTGGCCACGGCCGCCTGAGCCGCCGCCACCATTTCGGCGCCGATTCCGATTAAGAGCACCTCGCATGGGTTAAGTCCGGCCACGGATGCGAGCAGTACTCCCTTTCCGCCTCCGAGATAGGAGAGGGCCTCCTGGGCATACATTATCGCGGCGCGGCCGTCGATTTCGTCGATAATGTCGGCGAAGACCTGCATGTCATTGTGGCTCACCATATTGTCAAGACAACCGGTGATTATCTTGTGGGAGAGAAGAGCCTTGATGGTTGATTGCTCGAACAGCGTCGAACCCATCATGCAGAGAAGCCCGGCGCCTTTCTGCATCTTCTTGATATCCTTGGGGCGGAGCGGGGCGTATGAAAGGACGAGCGGCTGGCGGAGCGCTTCGTCGCGAGTCACGATACGCACGCCGTATTCGGCATATTTCTCATCAGGAAAACTGACATCGACGCCGGCACCATGCTCCATGGATATGGCGATGCCGGAGGAGGTGAGCATTCCGCATGCCTCGGGAGTGAGGAGCATCCGCGTCTCGTCGGTATCAGGGTAGTTGCCTACTATTCCGACTCTAACGCCGGATTCCACTCTCTCAATAACCTCGACCATCTCCTGAGGGTCGGGATGCATATCGTTATTCTGATTGTTCATGGCTCAGGTTGTCTCTGTTTTACATCCACTAAATTAACACTTAAATTTGTGACTGCAAAATTTTTTTGAATTCCTCGACAGAAGAATCTATCTGGCATTGGCTTTCAAGCAGGTCACCGGGAAACCGGATCCGTGCTTTGTCGTAGTGGGGACGGCGAGCCTCGAGACCCTCGGTCACGGTCTTTGCAATCTCCTCTTCCGACTTTCCGGCCATCAGCGGACGCCGGGAATTGTTGGCCGCCAGGCGCCGCACGATACATTCGGGAGATGTGTCAAGCAGCACGGAAATTCCACGAGAATTGATATAGTCCATGTTGTCGAAGAAGCAGGGGGTGCCTCCGCCGCAGGAGATGACGCTATCTTCGAATTCACCGGCCTCCATGAGCATCGCCCTCTCCTTCTTCCGGAACCCTTCCTCCCCTTCGGTGGCGAAAATCTCGCGGATGGTTTTTCGGAACCGTTGCTCGATATAGAAATCGAGGTCGATGAAGTCTTTTCCGAGCGCGCGTGCCAGCGCGCGTCCGAATGTGGTCTTTCCGGAGGCCATATAGCCGATGATGAATATGGGGGGCATTGAATTGAGTATTATTTTGTGGTTGAAAAAAGGGGGTTGTTTCTGGAGGTTCAGAATATATTCCGCATTATTCCCCAGAGGATGATGGCGATTCCGATTCCTATAATCACGCCCGGAGAGTGTAGGATGCGGAAGAGTCGTGGAAAACGGAGCGGGAAGAATTCCACGGCCGCATACATGGCAACTACCGGAATCATGCATACCAGAAAAGGATTGTAGCTCCAGGCCGCTGCCAAATCTCCGTGGAGGAGTGAATGTAGCATCCGCTGCGAGCCACATCCGGGGCAGTCAAGGCCGGTTATGACCTTGAAAACGCATTTGGGCATCCACCCGGAAATCTCCGGATTGACGGCGAAATAGATTCCGCCCGCGAGCAGAAGCGGCAGGAGCCATGCCAGCCGATGTATATATTTCTTCCTTGCGGGCTGCATCATGACGGGGAGAGGAGCATCAGCGGGAAGTAGAGGGCCATTGTTATGATGCCGAGCACAATGGAGACGATGATCCATATCTGCGCCCTTTCGGAGCATCGGCGCGCCCCCTCATAGTCGCGGGCATAGAATTTGGAGCTTACCTGCGCGCTATAGATAATTGCCACGATAGCGGCCGGCAGACAGCAGCACACCAGCGCCAGTACAGCCCACAGAAGATATGTCTGCGGCATCGTCTCGCCATTATCAGCGGGAGGATAAGCCGGGTTGGGAGTTGGGGTGCCGGAACCCTCCTGCCTCGGCTCCCGCGGATCGGGATGGCAGGGGGGATCCTGCGGAGTCATGGGCGCCTCGGGCGCGGGTGTGGGCAGAGGGGGAGGCGTCTGGGCTTTTTCGGGATCGAAATCAAGATTGAGCTTCTT
>JAIDPP010000035.1 GCA_029062725.1 Muribaculaceae bacterium
GCTTTCAGTATATGGTCTTTCTCTGTCATATCTTCTGCAAAATTACTAATTGTCGCGCAGATTTATACAGAAAGATAGCGAAAAATCTCTTAAATTAGGAAAAAGATTTTAAAAAACGCGCCGTGCTATTGACAAACGTGGGTCGGATTTATTATCTTTGCGCCCGAAAAGTATGGCTCGTGCAGCCACAGCATATATATACGTAATATATGAAGGAAAATAAAGAGGTAAAAATCTCGTATGTAGCCGCCCATCTCACCACAATCATCAGCGTGACGCTGGTCCTTGTGCTGGTGGGCATTATCGCTATGGTCTGGATCGGTGCGGATAAGGAGACGCGGAAAATGAGGGAGCGCATAGAACTTTCGGTCATTATGCGTGATTCTGTCTCTAATGAGGCCTCCCGACTGCTCGAACGTAAAGTAGCCACCGCTCCATACGCTCTGAAGACACAGTTTATCAGCCGTGAGGACGCAATGAAGCAGTGGAAGAAGGATACCGGGGAAGACCTCGAGGAGGTGTTCGGAGTCAATCCCCTGAGCCCGGAGATCAGTTTCACGCTTCGTGCGGAATATTCCTCACCACTTAAGATCTCCGAGATCCGTAATTCGCTTATGAAGATGGATGGTGTGGCCGAAGTGTCTGTTCCGGAGACGGATACCGTAGAGGCGATCAACCGTGGAGTGTCGCGTCTGACAGCTCTTTTGGGAGCTATCGCCATCGCCATGCTTATCATCTCCTTCGTGCTTATCAATAATACAGTTCATCTCACGGTATATTCACGTCGTTTCACAATACATACCATGCAGCTTGTAGGGGCCACGAACGGTTATATTCGTCGCCCGGTGGTGATGAACAATATGCTTTGCGGCTTTATCGCCGGCCTCATTGCCTCGGCACTCATCGCCACCTCCCTGCTTTTCGCTCCACATGCCGGTTTCCATGAACTCAGCAATGCAATAGGCTGGGAGGAATTTGCTGTCGTGGCAGGAGGAATAACCCTTGTCGGCATGATTATCTGTTCGCTTGCGGCATGGATGTCAACCGCACGTTATCTCGGACGTGACTACGATAAGCTTTTCAAATAAAATATGTTTCATCGCCGGGGACGTTGAGGGAAGGTTTCCCTCCGGACGGGTTGATCTTAGCAGACATTACAATTTCCGAAAACAAAAAAGATTATGAAAGAAGCCCTTAAGAAAGTTGATGAGTCGAATCGACCGTTCACCAAAATAAATTTCTATATGATGGCCGGCTGCGTGGCTCTGATTATCCTTGGATTTTTGCTTATGAGCGGAGGAGGCACCGACAATCCGGCTGAATTCAATCCGGAGATTTTCAGCACCCGCCGCATTATCGTTGGTCCGCTGCTCGCTTTTCTGGGTTTCCTCCTGATGGCTTTCGCCATCATCTATACTCCAGGAAGGAAAACCGGGAGCGGGAAATAGCCTCTCCGTGTAAGGCAATCGAGAAAAAGAAAAGAAAAACTTCAAATAAAACAATAAAATATGGATTGGTTAGACGCCCTCTTTCTGGGTATCATCCAGGGTTTGACCGAGTATCTCCCTGTCAGCTCAAGCGGCCATCTCGAGATTTTCCGTCAGATTCTCGGAGTTGATCTCTCCGGGAATGACGCTATTCAGTTTGACGTGATTCTTCATGCCGCCACGGTTTGTTCGACGCTTGTGATCCTTTGGCCTCTCTTCAGCCGTCTTTGCGCAAGTTTCTTCACCTTCCGCCGGGATGCAGATTTCTATTATGTTTGCAAGATACTTATCTCCTGCATCCCTATCGCAATTGTCGGTTTCTGTTTCAAGGAACAGGTCGAGGGGTTCTTTGAGGGTAACCTGAAAGTTGTGGGAGTATGCCTTCTTATCACAGCCTTCCTTCTGACTTTCGCCCATCTGTCGGATCTTCGTGCTGTCCGGCGTATGCAGGGGAGCTATAATCCGGGGAAGGGTGCAGATGTCGTTTCTGCCGGCTCGGGCCATGACATCACGTGGTTTGACGCCTTCATCATCGGCTGCGCACAGGCCTTGGCGGTTCTTCCGGGTCTGAGCCGGTCGGGCACCACGATCGCCACCGGTATCCTGCTTGGCGACCGTCGCGATCAGATGGCGCAGTTCTCATTCCTAATGGTTATCATACCGATTCTCGGGGAGGCTCTTCTCGGGATCAAAGATATTATTTCACCCGATCCCGGAGTGGCGACGCCCCCGATCGGGACCCTCCCGATGATCGTCGGTTTCCTCGCCGCCTTTCTGGTCGGATGCTGTGCCTGCAAATGGATGATAGAGCTTGTAAAGAAAGGAAAACTTGTCTGGTTCGCCATATATTGTGTTTTTGCAGGTCTTCTCTGCATCTTCTGGTGAAAATAAAAGAGTCATTATATGGATTTGATCAGCGGAGAGATAATCGGTATTGACAAGCCGTTGGGCTGGACCTCATTCGACGCGGTGAAGCGTCTTCGGGGGGCTATTCAGCGCCGTCTCCATCTTCGTAAGTTTAAGGTCGGCCATGCAGGCACTCTCGATCCTTTGGCTACCGGCGTGTTGATTATATGCACCGGCCGTTCCACCCGGGAGATAGAACGCCTCCAAAGCGGAAGCAAGGAGTATGTAGCCGACATTCAGCTTGGCGCCACTACTCCGAGTTTCGACCTCGAGACCGAGATAGATGCCCGTTATCCTTGGGAACATATCTCCAGGGAGTCAGTGGAAGAGGTGCTTCCTCGTTTCCGGGGGAAGGTGATGCAGGTTCCTCCTGTATTTTCTGCCGTGAAAGTCGATGGGAAGAGAGCGTATAAGTTCGCCCGCAAGGGAGAGGAGGTGGAGCTTAAGGCAAAGCCTTTGGAAATAAGCGAGCTGGAGATTCTTTCCTTTGAACCTCCGTTGTTGCGGCTAAGGATCGTGTGCAGTAAGGGAACCTATATTCGTGCCCTTGCCAGGGATATCGGGAAGGCTCTCGAATCAGGAGCTCATCTTGTGGCGCTCCGGCGCATCCGCGTAGGAGAAATGACTATCGACAAATGCCTTTCCCTCGATCAGGCGATGGAGAAAATTGCCTCCGACCCGCTCGAATTTCCCGAAGATTACCAGATGCCCGGGGAAAAGGAGATAAAATAAAAATAGGATAGAAGCTTTTTTTGTTACAAGACTTTTTAGTTGTAAGTCTAAGAATGAAATTATCACAGTTTAAATTTAAACTTCCAGAGGAACTGATTGCCCAGTATCCCTCGGAAAACAGAGACGAGTGTCGTCTCATGGTGGTGGATTCCCGGTCCGGTGAAATATCCCATCATGTATTCAAGGAGCTTATCAATTATTATGATGAGGGGGATGTGCTCATCTTTAACGACACCAAGGTGTTTCCTGCGCGGCTTTACGGAAATAAGGAGAAGACCGGCGCATGTATCGAGGTGTTTCTCCTGCGTGAGCTGAGCGTGGAGAATAAATTCTGGGATGTGTTGGTAGAACCGGCACGCAAGATCCGCATCGGAAACAAGCTCTATTTCGGAGAGGATGAATCTATGGTGGCCGAGGTGATCGACCACACTACTTCAAGAGGACGCACTCTTCGCTTCCTTTACGAGGGCCCCCACGAAGAATTCAAGGAGGCTCTTTACGCTTTGGGTGAAACGCCGCTTCCGGAATATATCGACCGTAAGGCGGAACCCGAGGATGCCGAACGCTATCAGTGCATATATGCAGTTCATGAAGGAGCAGTGACAGCTCCCGCAGCCGGCCTCCATTTCAGCCGTGAGCTTATGAAGCGTCTGGAAATAAAGGGTGTGGAGCGAGGGTTCCTGACTCTTCATTCCGGAAGAGGCAATTTCAAGGATATAGATGTCGAGGATCTGACCAAGCACCGTATGGACAGCGAGGAGATGTATGTCGATGAGGAGCTTGTCGAAATGGTCAATAAGGCAAAGGATAATGGTAAGAGCATAGGGGCCGTCGGAACATCAGTGCTTCGTGCGCTTGCAACGGCCGTCTGCATGGAGGGACGGCTTATGACCTACGGCGGATGGACCAATAAGTTCATTTTCCCTCCCTACGATTTCACTGTCTGCAACTCCCTTGTCTCCAATTTCCATCTCCCATTAAGCACAATGCTGATGATGGTAGCGGCTTTCGGAGGGTATAAGACAGTGATGAATGCATACGATGTGGCTGTAAAGGAGAAATATAAATTCGGAGCTTACGGCGATGCCATGCTCATCCTTCGTTAAAGATTATATTACGACAAAAAGTGGAGAGTTCTATGACCCTCCTCCGGTTGCCGATATTTCTTTTTAACAAAACGAAATAAATTTTAACATTTGTTTATCCTAATGAAAAACAATGTTTTAAAACACAAATTTTCGTAAACGGATAAGATTTTTGCGTAAAAACTTGCGTACGGTAAAAAATTGTTATAATTTTGCAACCGCAAACGGGAAAACGGCGGTCTTCTACGGAAGGATCGGAACGGTTCCCGGGATCGCAAAAGCACAATGAAATTCTGTCACAGGACAAGCAGCGTCTCGCTCCCTTCGGGGGACGAGACAGGAGAGACAAGGAACATGGTTCCGTCAATCTTATCCTTAATAGATAAACAGCGGCCACGGATCTACAACAACAAAGCAAGAAAAAATATAGCGATATATTTTAACAGCGGAGAGTTTGAT
>JAIDPP010000350.1 GCA_029062725.1 Muribaculaceae bacterium
GGGAGCATACTGACGTATGTGACCGACGCCGAAATCTCAACCAACGACCCAGACGGGCCGTTATGACACACCCTCTTATACCCTGTTTTGTCGGACGACCTATAAAAAGACTATCTGCCATAGAGCGATGGCCGCGCTGCACGATACGTTGAGGGAATGTTTTGTGCCATACTGCGGGATTTCAAGGCAAGTATCGGCTATATCTACAATCCTTTGGTCAACACCCTCCACCTCATTTCCGACCACTAACAGAAGACGCTCCTCCGGATCGCGCCGGAATTCGTTAAGAGCCACACTGCCGATAGTCTGCTCAAGAACGGCTATCCTCCACCCCTCTCCCTTCAGACGCTCCACCTCGGCGAGTGAGGAGTCCACATGCCGCCATGCCACTGACTCCTCGGCACCCAGAGCTGTCTTTGAAATCTCCGGATGAGGAGGACACCCCGATATTCCCCCTAAGATCACCTCCTCTATAAGGAAAGCGTCCGATGTCCGGAAGATGGCCCCTATATTATGCATCGACCTGACATTGTCGCACAGCACCCGGACAGGAACCTTATCCAGACGGCGATAGCTCTCGAGATCGCAATGCGTGAGCTCTATTATATTCTTCTTCCTCATCTTGACATCTCCAACATTCTTTCGATCGGACGCAGGGCCCGCTCCGCTACCGCGGGATCGACCTCTATTTCCGGAGCTTCGTCAAGCAGACAACGATAGACCTTCTCAAGAGTATTGCGTTTCATATAGTCACATTCGTTGCATTGACATTCCGAATCCTCGGCAGGAGCCGGAATAAACACTTTCCCGGGGCATTTGAGGCGCATCTCGCGGAGGATTCCGCTTTCGGTGACCACAATATACTCCTTTGCGTCGTCCATGCCTGCGAAGTCAAGCAGAGCTGCTGTCGAGCCAACTTTGTCGGCTATAAGCTGCAACGGACGACGACATTCGGGATGGACAAGCACTTTCGCCCCGGGATGCTCCTTCTTGAGCTCGAGTATCCGCTCAATGGAGAAGCGGTCGTGGACATGACACGCACCGGGCCAGAGCAGCATGTCGCGGTCAGAGACTGCATTGATATATCCTCCTAAGTTGCGGTCGGGACCGAAGATGATCTTCTCATCCTTCGGAAGAGCCTCGATGATCTTACGGGCATTCCCGGAAGTGACCACTATATCGGTAAGGGCCTTCACCGCCGCCGATGTATTGACATAGCTCACCACCGTATGGTCCGGATGGGCCTCGGTGAATCGGCGGAACTCTTCCGGGTCACAGCTGTCGGCCAGGGAGCATCCCGCCTCCATATCCGGAACAAGAACCTTCTTGCCGGGGCAGAGTATCTTGGCGGTCTCACCCATGAAATGCACGCCGCACATCACTATAATATCGGCATCGGTCTCGGCTGCTTTACGGGCAAGGGCAAGAGAGTCGCCGATAAAATCCGCTATCTCCTGTATTTCATCGCGCTGGTAATAATGGGCCATGATGAGGGCGTTCTTCTCCTTCTTGAGTCGGGCTATTTCTGATTTCATATCATATTTGATTTTTACGAATCCTGACAAATTAAATGTATTTTTCTTTAATATGCAAATCTGAGGAGGAGATTTTGAATTGTAGCAGTGCAGCCTCTTTCCGCCTCCGCACCACTGCTCATTCCTGCACACGGATTCCTGAAAACAGCATTTTTATTTTTATGTATTCATTAGATTAAAAAAATTTTAAAATCATTCTAAAACCAAACATCAACAATAAAGTCTGTCGATAAGTGATATAACTTTTCCAGTTATAATTTGCTTTTTCGGGATATTGGTATCTGTGAAACGGTTATTTACATATTATCTACAGGCCGAAAACCTAAATATCAATTAAATATACATAGTTGCCTACACCCTGTAGATAACTGCTGATGTAGATAAATTTCATCTTTCAGGAGCCTTGAAGATGTAGATAAATAGTGTTTTTTTGATGAAAAGGATGTCGGTAACCCAGCTATAACTATCTCCTGGATCCTTTGGAATTGAGGTTTAGAGTCTGCATGTAAATATCAACTTTTTTATCAAGGACGGTGTAACAGAGTTATTTATAAGTTATTAAAGCGTTATAAACATAGTTATTGAAGCGTTATCTACAACTTATCGACAATCATATCCTATTCCTGGTGTGCCTTTACATGAGGGCTATCGAACTTTTGGAGGATGCCGGATTGTATCCTTAGAGGAGTATAATCGGATTATTTAAGAGAAATATCGTATGGATGGAGATAAAAAACATAGTCATCGGAATGTATATCCGATGAC
>JAIDPP010000351.1 GCA_029062725.1 Muribaculaceae bacterium
GTGCAAGATCATCTTCGCTGAGGGCCTCGATTTTCTGGATCTCATGCGATGTGCGGAAACCGTCGAAGAAGTTGATGAAAGGCACGCGGCCCTTGATGGAGGAAAGGTGAGCCACAGCGGCGAGATCCATCACCTCCTGCACGGAACCCTCGCAGAACATTGCGAAACCTGTCTGACGGGCCGACATAACATCCTGATGGTCGCCGAAGATAGAGAGGGCATGTGAAGCCAGGGTACGGGCTGAGACATGGAACACACAGGGAAGGAGCTCGCCGGCGATCTTATACATGTTGGGGATCATCAGAAGAAGTCCCTGGGATGCAGTATAAGTGGTGGTCAGAGCGCCGGACTGAAGCGAACCGTGAACTGCACCTGCGGCTCCACCCTCGCTCTGCATCTCCTGCACGAGAACTGTCTCGCCGAAGATATTTTTTCTTCCGGCTGCCGACCAGTCGTCAACATACTCCGCCATCGTCGAAGACGGGGTAATGGGATAAATGGCAGCAACTTCGCTAAACATATAACTGATATGCGCGGCGGCCTGATTGCCGTCGCATGTCAGAAATTTCTTTGTTTTGGCCATAGTTGTTTGTTATTTATATTATATAAGTTATCTTAGTCTCGATGAATCGGGTAAGTGACTGAAGCTGTCCTTCCAACTTCAATAAAAAAACCTTGCAAGACCCGGAAGCCGCCGAGCGACTTCCATTATCTCGCAAAGTTAACATTTTTTGGCGGGATTATCATAAATAATCCCGACTTTTTTTTCATCACGATCCTTTTATATCGTTTACAATGAGAATATCTTCAGAGTATGGAGATGATTCTTTTCTCCCCTTTTATTTTCTTCCCCCTCGCCTCCTTCACCGCCCGGTACGCGACATCATTTTTTACCGCAGCAAGGGAGTAATGGTCATGCACGTCGATTTTACCTATCGCATCGCCCGGCACTTCACATTCCTTGATGAGGAAACCGACAATATCCCCCTTCGAGAGTTTCTCTTTCTTTCCTGCCGAGAAATATATCGTATCGAACTCCGGTCCGGCCGATTCAGGCGCATCATAGTCAGGATAATATGTGTCGTCAAATTCAGTAAATTCCTTCACCTCCTCATCGGGCCCGACCAGCACATATATATCCCCCTCCTTATCGACACGCGCCGTGCGGCCGTTGCGGTGAGTATATGTCTCGGGGGTGAGAGCCTGATGATAATGGATCACTGACCCTACATTCTCAATGTCGAGACCGCGGGCCGCGAGGTCCGTTGCGACAAGGACAGGGCGGCTGCCGTTGTTGAACATCGCCACAGCCTGTTCCCTCTCCCGCTGGTCGAGCTGTCCGTGGTAAAGCACAGCCGGAATACCATGTTTCTTAAGATAGTCAGCCACGCGGTCGGCGCTTTCGCGATGATTTACAAAGACAATGCTTCTCTCCCGCTCCCCCTCCTTGGATTTAGCGGCAAGGTCATTGAGGAGTATCCGCAGGGAATTGAGTTTGTCCTTCCCGTCGGTATCCACGCGGTAGGAGTGCTGGCGCATGCGCAGCTCATGGCTTCCACCGAGAAAATTGATGGTGAGCGGGTCGGTAAGTTTTAGGAAATCCGGAAGAATATCCGCATTTGTGGCTGAGGTGAGGATAGTGCGGCTGACATTCTTTAGACGCTCCACAATTTTTTTCATCTCCTTCTCGAAACCGAGTTCGAGCGACTTGTCAAATTCATCGAGCACCAGTATCCTTGTAGGCAGGAGGTCGATATTGCGGCGATTGAGATGGTCGAGAAGACGGCCGGGAGTGGCGACCACGATATCCGTTCCCGCCGCAAGGGAATTTACCTCATCCTCCACTTTATGGCCACCATATAAAGGAGTGACCTTAAATGCGGCGGCGATTGAATTCATTATCTTTGTTATCTGT
>JAIDPP010000352.1 GCA_029062725.1 Muribaculaceae bacterium
CCTTCTGAAAAAGAATATTTTAGCTCGAAGATAGCCGCTCTGGCATTTTAACATCTTTTATTGAATGAGGTCTTAGTTATTAACTGGTAATTATTTTTGCATAATGATCAGATAGCGTCCCCGAAGAGTGACCTGACAAATTCATCCGAATGAAAAATCTGAAGGTCTTCCATCTTCTCTCCCAGACCGATATATTTTACGGGAATCTTGAACTGGTCGCTGATTCCGATCACCACCCCACCTTTTGAGGTTCCGTCAAGTTTGGTTACGGCCAAGGCGTTTACTTCAGTGGCGGCGACAAACTGCTTTGCTTGTTCAAAAGCGTTTTGGCCTGTAGATCCGTCAAGGACGAGAAGGACTTCCTGTGGAGCGTCGGGCACGATGCGTTTCATAACATTCTTCACTTTTGTCAGCTCGTTCATAAGGCCGATCTTGTTATGCAGACGACCGGCGGTGTCGATAATCACTACATCGGCTGCATGTGCCTTAGCGTATGAAAGTGTGTCGTGAGCCACGGCTGCCGGGTCACTTCCCATTTTCTGCTTCACGATATCCACACCGGCACGTTCCGCCCAGATTGTCAGCTGGTCGATGGCGGCGGCACGGAAAGTATCCGATGCACCGAGCACAACTTTGTTTCCTGCCTGAGAATATTGATATGCGAGTTTGCCGATAGTAGTGGTCTTGCCTACACCGTTGACTCCTACCACCAGAATTACGTAAGGATCCTCTCCCTTCTTTTTTACATGGAAATCCTCGGTATCGTCAGAGGGTTTTGCAAGCATGTCGGTAATCTCTTCGCAAAGGAGATTGCGCAGTTCCTCCATGTTGACATATTTGTCGCGAGCTACGCGGGCCTCGATTCTCTCAATGATCTTGAGAGTAGTGTCAACCCCGACGTCCGAGGTTATAAACGCTTCCTCAAGGCTGTCAAGAAGATCGTCGTCAACTTTGTCCTTGCCGCTTATCGCCCGGGAGATCTTACTCCAGACACTCTGTTTTGGCTTCTCAAGACCCTGATCGATAGTCTACTT
>JAIDPP010000353.1 GCA_029062725.1 Muribaculaceae bacterium
CCTCTTCATTCTCAGCCACTACAAATCCTCCTTCCGGAAGGAACCATGCGGGAATCTGATGACCCCACCAGAGCTGACGGGAAATACACCAATCCTTGATATTGGTCATCCAGTGGCGGTAAGTGTTCTTAAATTTTGCAGGCACGAAATTTATCTCCCCCTCCTCCACAGCGGCGAGGACAGCCTTGGCAAGCGAGTCCATCTTGACGAACCATTGCATCGAGAGTTTAGGCTCTATCACGGCATCGGTGCGCTCAGAATGGCCGACTTTATTCACATAATCCTCAACCTTTTCTACCAGACCTGCGTTCTGCAGGTCCTCCATAATCTTCTTGCGTACATCGAAGCGGTCCATACCTACGTACATCCCACCTGCTTCGGAGATTGTGCCGTTGTCGTTGAAGATGTCAATTGAGGGGAGGTTGTATTTATCGCCGAGCATATAATCGTTCACATCATGGGCCGGAGTTACCTTTAGACATCCTGTTCCGAAATCCATCTCCACATACTCATCCATGATGACAGGCACAGAGCGTCCGACGAGAGGTACGATCACGCGTTTCCCTTTGAGCCATCTGTAGCGGTCGTCGTTGGGGTTTACGCAGACCGCCGTGTCGCCCAGTATGGTTTCAGGACGTGTAGTCGCAACTATTATATACTTGTCGTCCTCTCCCTCCACCTTGTAGCGGAGGTGG
This sequence comes from Muribaculaceae bacterium, assembly GCA_029062725.1. Classification (GTDB taxonomy): domain Bacteria; phylum Bacteroidota; class Bacteroidia; order Bacteroidales; family Muribaculaceae; genus Lepagella. Next base: position 696 of record JAIDPP010000353.1, read on the forward strand.
AAGAGGTGAGATTTTTCTTCTTTATAAATCACCTCCTCGTCGGAGAGGGCCGTCAGAGCGGCAGGGTCCCAGTTGACCATGCGCACTCCGCGGTAGATGAGACCTTTATCATAAAGGATGTTGAATACTCGGATCACAGATTTGGACCGAATATCGTCCATAGTGAAGGCAGTCCGGGACCAGTCGCAGGAAGCGCCGAGTTTGCGTAGCTGCTTTAGAATGATACCGCCGTATTTGTCTGTCCAGTCCCATGCATGTCGCAGGAACTCCTCGCGGGAGAGGTCTTTCTTCTTGATGCCGTCTGCTGCGAGCTTAGCCACAACTTTTGCTTCGGTGGAAATGGCAGCATGATCCGTTCCGGGCACCCAAAGAGCGTTCTTGCCCGTCATCCGGGCACGGCGCACGAGGATATCCTGTATGGTATTGTTGAGCATGTGACCCATGTGGAGCACACCTGTGACATTCGGGGGAGGGATAACGATGGTGTAAGGTTCTCTGTCGTCGGGCTCCGACCGGAACAGTTCATGTTCCATCCAGTAGGCATACCATTTCTCTTCTACCTCTGAAGGGGAATATTTGGTGGCTAATTCGTTCATTTTATATTGTAACTTCTTTGTTTCTGTATCAAAAAACAAAATTAATAAAAATCTTTGAAAATCGTGGAGCCCAAACCTCATTTTTTCATAATCTTCCAGAACCCACCTTTTGCCGGTCCGATGCGCTCTATTTTACCTTGTGTTTTTAGTTTTGCCAGTTGTTTCTCAATTCCTTTTTGAGTAATTCCTATGGCTTCCGCTAAAGTCTTTGAGGAGTGTTTCGGATTCACTTGTAATAAGCCAATGATTTTATCCTCTGTTTTCTGTTTTTCTGTAACACTCAATGGCAAGTCTTCACCCTACTTTTTAATTTTTTCACCCTACTTTTATAAGACCCTGATGACGTCTTTCGATATTCCGGCTATCAAATTTCACGTCCTGTGAGATTTTTTCGCTACACGATGCAGAAAGAACAACTATTTCAATATTCCTGATGATGCTCCTGACTGTTTCGAAATATCATTATCATTGTTGATTTTCTTTCCGAATCCGAAAGTATATGTTGCCGACAACTGCACGCAGGCATGATGGGATGCATTGCTTGTCCATCTACTCACGGAGTAGGCGCCAGTGCTCATAGTGTCGTGTGAAGCTCGCCAGTTCCAGCGCTGAGGATTTTGCGCCGTTATGATGATATTCCATCTTCCGTTGCTCCAACCTGCTTGGACCATGAAAACATCCTTGTTCCGTGTCCATAAACCAGACATTGAATCGTAATTATCCGTTGCGTCAGCTGATTGGTAAGCTACCGCGAAATTAAAGCTGCCGAGATAATAAAGAGCCTGAAGGTAATAACTGATATAAGAATGGTCAATCCGGTAGGGCTCACCATTTTGAACATATAGCTGCGCCAGTTGGCCCGATAGGTAGAAATTTCCGTCTAATAAGTTTGTTGAAGCATTTATACCATAATTATAGTGTCGGAAATTACCGACAGGTTGCTGGACAGTCCTCAGTATTCCGTCCGGGGAGGCCTCATAAACAAAGGCAGCTCTATTCCCAACAAGCCATGCATTGGCAAACAATGTCATATTGAATCTATTCGAGGGAATGAATGTGTAATCAATTCCTATATCATAGCTTCCATGAGATTTTAACATGGGATTTCCGGTATGCCAGAGAAAAGGAGAGACATGAATGATATTTTCGCTTTTATAGTTAGAAGAGGGTGGCCAAACCGAATAATGGAACACTCCACTCAAAGAATTTTTATTATTGGGCACATAACTCACAGATGCGTCTGCATAAGGATAATGCGAATCAGAAATATTATCATTCAGGCAAGTTGAGAGACGGTTCCAGCCTATCCCGAAAGAAGCGGAAAGTTTTTCTGTAGAAAAGTTATAGGTAGCGCCAATCTGTCCGAATTTCGTTGATGAGTTATCGATTGCACTTACTGAGCCGCTATATTGGGTTCTGTTATGCTCATAAATGCCTCTGAGATGTGCCATCAGGGAATGTTGGTCGGAAAACGTATGATTAAAAGTAACTGTCGCATTTCCTTCATGGGTGTTATCATCGGCAGCGTTATATATGGGAGACATTTGAGATTCAAGATAGCTTGAGGCCTGATCTGTATGGGAATAGGAATAGCCTAACGAGGCTGAAAGATAATTGTTTTCAGGCAGGCTGAAAAAGTAATATCCGGAATAGTTCAGATATTTTGCTTTAGAGGATGCGTCCGAAGAATATTCATTGGTTGCCATCTTGTTATCTGTATATTCGACCTTTCCTTTACTGTCATTATGAGGAATGTGGTCGAGACCGAATGTTATAAGGCTGTTGGCGGTAATCTTGTCTCCGGAATAAAGGGCTCTGAAACTTCCCTCATAATTCCGGTTGCGATATTTGGAGCTTTCTGTAGAGGATTCTCTCTGAAAACTTTTTATCTCTCCGTTTTCTTGAGGCAGATGAAACGTTTCTGTCTGATCAACACCAAAATGATTGTTAGCCATATAATAACCGTAACCCATTATATCAAAGGTCATTTTATTCCTTACAAATCTGGCATTAGCCTGCGCGTAACCCGAATTGGCAATGAAGTTCTCAACTCCAAGTGTCTTTACGTAACCTCCGTACTCATATTTTATCATTCTGAAATTTATTACAAACCGGTGGCCCATTAATCTTGGGTCAGACGGATATTCGAGATATTCCACCGTCTTTACATCCGCAACTTTCATCATATTAAGGTCAGATTCCGTAGCAGGCACATAATCTATGAATAC
>JAIDPP010000354.1 GCA_029062725.1 Muribaculaceae bacterium
GTTTCTTTCCCTGACCTTGTCCTTTGGAATCCTCTTTACCTCCCAGGGTCTGGAGAAAATAATCGAGGTGACTGCGGAGCCGTAGTTTTTCCTCGCTGACATCGAGTTTCTCTATATAAAATATCAGCTCCTGTTCAAGCCTCCCCTTGTCATATTCAACGGAGGTAAGACGTCCGAGCTGCTCCTCAAGGCGCGCCTTTATCTTTTTAACCCTTGCCTCCTCAAAAGGCTCTACCTGCTCAAGGAGCCGACGAATATTTTCGATTTTTTCAACAAAAAAGTCATAAAGTTTTCTCCCCTCCTGCTCCCTAAATCCAACCAAGGCGTCGGCGGCCAATGCACAAGCCTCCGTGAATGCAGCCGTATCCTCCTTGTCAAGAGCCGCGACTTCCGTCTTCATCGCGTCCGGCATACGCAGCAGAAGCTGATACCAGTCGGCCGGCTCAGGCAGTCCCAAAGTCTCCCCCATCCTCTTCAGCTGCTCCTTATATGAAACAAGCAGGGGGAGGTTGATAGAGGCCGATGACTCCACGGCAAGATTCTCCACCGAAACCGACACGTCAACCTTGCCGCGTTCAAGCACCTCGGCAAGGCGGTTGCGCGCCTCAACCTCCAGCTCCCGGAAAAGTAGGGGCACCCGCATTGAGATATCAAACTGTTTGCTGTTGAGACTTTTCATCTCGACAGTAATCTTCTTCGTGGGAGAGGAGACTGAGCCCCGGCCGAAGCCGGTCATGGATAAAATCATATTTATGTAATGCTATGAGTTTTTACTTGGTTGTTTCCCGCGCGATCAGGAACGCCATGCGGCCGTCCACAAGGATAGGGTCAGAGCAGTATTTCGTGGTCAGGATCTTCAGGCACAGGCTGCACGCGGATAAGATCATGGGCCACATCCCGGTCTTCATCAAAAAGATGGATTCTACCCTCCTCGAGCTTTCTGATAAAGAATTCATCACTTTCAAGATCAGCATCAGCCTCATCCTCCACGAAGTTGAGATACTGCCGGTATTCAGGAATTTCGTCAAACTGGGGATTCAGTTCATTGACCACTGTCTTGGAATCAATTTTTCCAAGTAAGAATTTCTTGTCCGCATGCCATGTCCCTTCGTATGAGACATTGGCATAGACGATGTTGACAGGAGAGATCAGCTCCTGCACTTGCGTTATGCTATAACGGTGGGTCAGCGTGTCGAACACCGCCGTTTCACGAACCATCATACGCATATCCTTGTTCCCCAGATAATATTCCGTCTTCCATCTTCCGTGGAACTGACGTTCTATTTCAGGATCGCTCTTGACGCTCCTTCCGCATGATTCTGCAACCCATCCGATGCTCAGTGCTCCGGCGGTCACAAGTATCCCGATAATTGTCTTTTTCATATTCGGCTGATAACGGTGCCTGAGGCGGGCTGCCTGGGGTCACCGGTTTTTGTGTTTATCAGCAAAATTAACAAAAAAAAGAGAAATCTCGTAATTTTTACTCCTTCTGCTTATTGCATTATACAATTTAACCGAATTATTTAACATTTATTCAGAATTTATATGTAGCCATCAGCCTTAAATCCATCGTTGAACTGACCACATCGGGATAATCACGGTATTTGGTATTACGCACCTGATTCTTGAATACAAGCGTTCCGTAGAGGTGTCGCCAGACCCGGTAGTCGAACCTCACCTCCGTAACATTAAAATATGCCGCCGACTTGTCGCCCATCACATTCAGGGTGTGGAAATCCTCTTTTGAAAGGTCGATTCCCTGCTTATAACCTTTCCATGTCCAGAGATAGTAAAACTCGTTCATTACCTGTAACGACGCCCTGTGACGTCCCCATGTGATATTGAATCCTCCTTTAAGGGAGAAACCCTGACCCCAGTTGTAGTTTCGGTCGTCTTCACGGTAATGGTCGCTCAAAATCCCTCCCAAAAGGATGGCATTGGCATGAACGTATGCATCCAGTACATATCTCCGACGCTCTATGTCGCGGAAGAGAAAGCCGGCTCCCAAGGAGGCTGGAATGCCGAGTTTATAGGGCACCTTGTTGCCGAGGGTATTGATCGTGTCGCTGTCGTAGAAATCGAAATTCTGGTAAAGTCCGATGCTTCCGCTCGAGTTCTTATGGTCAAGAATCTCACGCGAGATCAACCTTCCTTTTATCTGAAGTTGGTTGAGAAAAGGCTGGTATTTGAGTCCCTGAAGCTCTGCCTTGACAGTGAAATAGTCGTAGGGTTTGGTGCTTCGCGCCTCGAAACGGTCGCCATATTCGAGGTCGATCTGCATCGAGGCTCCGACAAAGGGCTTGCGCATTCTTCCCTGCACCTCCATCATCTTGAATCCTAATGAAGCCTGCATCGCGAAGGAGGGACGACCGAAAACACGGCCTGACGTCGTTCGCCGGCGCCATGCCTGGCCGGTCACTATACGGTTGATTCCACGCATGGGGGAGAGCAGAAAGCCTGCAACCTCTCGCCCTACACGCTCCCAACCGGTCGAACTGTCGTCAAGCACAGCATCAGATGCACGGAAGAGGGGCTCCCCTATCGCGGCGCCTCCTACGGGAGTAGCGATTATATCATTGGTCGATGGGTATTCACGCTCCATGAAAAGTTCCCACATCGCGCTTCCTCCTATAGCGAAGAGTTCCGACTGCCAGAAATTGAACCCGTTGGCCCGCGCAGCATTGAAATAAAGATTGCCGTTATATGGATGAAGGAAGGTGTTCGTGCCGAGTAAGTCGTTGTCCCATATAAAGCCGTGCTTGAAATTTTCCCTGATAGTCTTGAATGAAATATACGACCAGTCACCATGCTGCACATACCGGTCGAAAGCCCATAACCCGAGGTTAAGTCCGACCACCTCGGCCGAGGCACGCCAGAAATGTTTGTGACCGTAATAGGCCACATCCACGGAATCCGGATCTGTCTGGTGGCTCATGTTGTATTTGATCGGCATCTGAGCCCTGACGGGTGCCCTGAAGGAGGCGATTACCAATATAGCCGGCAGCAGGATGAAGATGAGCCTTCTGATTTTTATTTCTATTTCGGGATTCATTGTCATTATGGAAAGCATTTCCCTTAGTCAATAAAAAATATGGAAAGTGAAATTTCACTTTCCATATTAACAAAGTTTCTTAAGCGAGGTTTGAAAACCATGTGCTTTTTGGCCGAAATACTCTTATTTAACGCCAAGATCGGCAAGGATCAAGTCGATATGCTCCTCAGCCTTTGCGACAGTAGCCTCGTAATCCTCCTTATTCTTGAGATCTTCGCGCACCTCTACATAGAACTTGATCTTAGGTTCAGTTCCTGAAGGACGGATTGAAACCTTATCACCGTTCTCGGTGAAGAACTGAAGCACGTTGGATGTTGTAGGGAAATCCATCTTCTCTACGTTACCGTTCTTGAGGTCAGTACAGTTGAGGTCCGCATAATCCTTGATACATGTGAGAGGAGAGCCGCCGAGAGTCTTGGGAGGATTCTCACGGAAATTCTTCATCATCGTCACGATTTCTTCAGCACCGCTCTTTCCGGGACGCACCACGCTCACTCCACGCTCGCGGGAGAAGCCGTATTTCATGTATATATCCACTAACACCTCGTAAAGGTTCAGCCCCTGATCGGCTGCCCAGGCAGCACATTCGCAGATAAGGGAGTTGGCCGAGATAGAGTCCTTGTCGCGAACGAAGGTCTCAGCAAGGAAGCCGTAGCTCTCCTCACCGCCTCCAAGATAGCGCATGGTGCCTTCAAGCTCGCGCATTACGTTGGCGATCCATTTGAACCCGGTGAAGCAATCGTAACATTTCACGTTGTTGGCGTCGGCGATTCGCTTGATGGTTTCGGTGGTCACGATAGTCTTGACAACATATTCATTACCCTTCAGCAGACCGGCTTCCACATTTTTGGTGATGATGTAATAGATGAGAAGCATACAGATCTGGTTGCCGTTCACGAGCTGATACTCCCCTTTCTTGTCGCGGACCACCAGACCCACGCGGTCAGCATCAGGATCGGAGGCGATCACCAGGCTGGCACCGGTTTCCTTCGCCTTGGCCACACCCATCGCCATTGCCTCGGAATTCTCCGGATTTGGAGAAACCACTGTCGGGAAGTTGCCGCTCTGGACATCCTGCTCCTCAACATGGATCACGTTCTCGAAGCCCCACAACTTGAGGGAGTCATACATCAGGCGGAGGCCCGTGCCGTGGATGGGGGTATATACGATCTTCATATCCTTGTGGCGCTTGTCAGCCTCCGGATCAAGAGAGAGGGTGTGGATATCATCGAGATAATCCTTATCCAGTTTCTCGCCGACAACTTCGACAAGGGCCGGATTACCGTCAAACTTGATCTGGTCAACGGAAGTAATCGCATTGACATATTCAATGGTCTTAACGTCGTGGGGGGCGATCATCTGGGCACCGTCGCTCCAATAGGCCTTATAGCCGTTATATTCCTTCGGGTTGTGGCTGGCTGTTATCATCACCCCGCTCTGGCATCCGAGCTTACGGATGGCGTAAGAAACTTCCGGAGTCGGGCAAGGACCGTCAATAAGATAGACCTTGATGCCGTTGGCCGAGAAGATATCGGCCGCGATCTTAGCGAATTTAGTGGAGTTGTTGCGCACGTCATGTCCTATGGCCACGCTTATCTGCGGAAGCTCCTTGAAGCAGTCCTTGAGATAATTGGCCAGACCCTGGGTGGCGGCGCCGACTGTATAGATGTTCATGCGGTTGGAGCCGGCTCCCATGATGCCGCGCAGGCCTCCCGTGCCGAATTCCAGATCCTTATAGAAGGATTCTATCAGGTCCGTGGGATCCTCGGCGTCAAGCATGGCTTTAACCTCTACGCGGGTTTCCTCGTCATACTGCGGGCCAAGCCATTTCTCGGCTTTCTCCCTTACCGTCTTCAAAAGTTCGTCGTTGCTCATAGTAATTTCTTATTTTTTTATTTGTTTTCGTTTTCAGATGGATGCGCATTCCTGACGCGTATGGGAGGCCTCAAGGCGTCCAGCACCCAAGGAGTCTCCCTCCTGCTTTCATAACGCAAATATAACCCTTTTTGCTTACTTTTTAAAAATTATTATCCACTCTTTGCACAGAATTTATTTATTTTGCAACAATTTTGATAAAATAATCTTGACGCTTCCCACATAATTACTTTTTATGACTAAAATATCCTGGAAACCCGGCACGATGATATATCCTCTGCCGGCAGCATTGGTCACGGTAGGCCGCACTCCGGAGGAATGGAATCCCATCACGGTGGCCTGGCTCGGAACGATCTGCACTAATCCCGCGATGTGTTATATTTCCGTAAGGCCGGAACGACACTCATATCCGATCCTGAAAAGGTGTATGGAATTTACCATTAACCTTACAACAGCGTCGATGGCACGCGCCACTGACTGGTGCGGCGTCCGTTCGGGAAAAGATTACGACAAATGGATGGAATCGGGCCTGACCCCTATTCCGGGGGAGATGGTCGCCTCCCCTACCATCGAACAATCACCTCTTTCAATCGAATGTAGGGTGAAATCGATGATGTCGTTGGGGTCGCACGATATGTTTATCGCCGATGTCCTGAACGTGAGGGCCGATGCCCGATATATCGACCCCGGAACAGGTGCCTTCTCACTTGAGGAAGCCGGACTGATGGCATATTGCCACGGGAAATATTTCTCGCTCGGAGAAATGCTCGGAAAATTCGGGTTTTCCGTAAAGAAAAAATGATTCCGGTTTTACATTTACTTTTAAAATAATTAGAAATAGGTATTCGCCCAACTGAATAT
>JAIDPP010000355.1 GCA_029062725.1 Muribaculaceae bacterium
AATTGAGCCTTCTCTGATATCAAGAGAGACATCAGAGAGTGCATTGACTTTTTCAAAGCTTTTATCCAAATGTTCAATGGTCAATACATTCATCACATAAAAAATTATTATTCAAGTGAGTCAGAGAAAAATAAATGACAATAACAGTGTTTTCTTGTTCAAATATTTTAATATGTAATCACCCACTTATATTCATTTAAATATAAACAAGCAATTTCTTTTTTATCTATTGACACCGGAAGGTGCTACAATACGTTCGCCCAATCCTTTTGCCATTCCGGCACGAAGTAATATCTTGTCATTAATCTCCATCTGAAGTTTGGTCTCAAGCTCGTGATCCTGATTTTTTGATGCCTCAGAGAAACGCCGGAATAGATCTTTTACCTGAAGGTCAAGTATTTTACTTTTCAATTCGTTCAATGCACGTGGTAACAACATCACCAGACGATCCTCTTCGGTCTCCACAGAATTATTATCCCGGTAATATATGTTGCTGAGTTGATGTCTTTCGACTCCAAGTTCAGTGATCATTTCGCGGATTTGGTCATCCTCGTGGTTAGAGAGAGCACGTAAAGGAAAGTTTCGTTGGAAATCAGCGATCTCCTTTTCTTCAAACTCTTTTATTTCCCGCTCGAGATTCTTCTCCTCCTTTCGTATTTCTTCCATTGAAAGATTTTTAGAGGCTATTTCCTCGTATCCTATCTTCCTTTTTTCTCCCGTCATCTGATAGAGTTGAGACTCTTTTCGCTCCTTTGCTTTAAGATACTGAGGTTTTAGTTGTAGGAGAATATTAAATATTTTTTCAAAAAGAGGAAGGGAAAATTCAATATTATCCATTTTCAGATCATAGTCGATAAACTCAACCACATTCCACCATTTCGTATTCTCATCACTATCCGACATTACCGAATTGTCGTCCGACTTAGTGTCAACCTTACAGAAGAGAGTGTAGCCATATTTTACAGCATACTCCATGATTCGCTTCTCAAGATCATATAGCGGACCTTTAATTTCATAGGAGGATCGGGGAGCAATCTCGGTGGATTTCTGATTGTCTTGCACGCCATTAGGCGAAGAGGAAGCTTGTCTGTAAAGCTCTTCTGTCATCCCGGCATCTGAACTTGTTCCTACGGAGATGTTTCCAGGAGCAAAACGGTCTAACTCCTTTCTGGTCCTCTCTTTTCTCCATTGTTCGTGAAGTTCAGCCTGGCGCTTCATTACAGCATTGAGGATGGTTTCTTCCGGAATATTCATCACCATACTACATTCCTGAATATAGATGTTTCGCGACACCTGATCAGATATATGAGCAAGTGTAGTTACCATTTCATGTACGGCATTTATTCTCTGCTGCGGATCATTTTTCACTTCGTTAACAAGGACCCTGGCCTTAAAGCTGATAACATCAGTTTCATTAGCATCGACATATTTACGGAATTGCTCGGGAGTATTCTTGCGTGCGAAAGAATCCGGATCCTCTCCGTCTGGCAACAGAAGCACCTTTACTTTCATATTCTGATGCAGCAACATATCGATACCCCTGAGCGCGGCCTTAATTCCGGCCGGATCACCATCATAAATTAGCGTTACGTTTTCCGTGAAACGTCTGATAAGTACGATCTGTCCCTCAGTAAGAGCAGTTCCGGAAGATGCGACAACATTCTCCAGACCAGACTGCCACATTCCGATCACATCGAAATAACCTTCCACGAGATAGCATTTGTCTTCACGCGCGATTGCGTTTCTCGCCTGATATATTCCATAAAGTTCCTGACTCTTTTTATATATTTCCGATTCAGGAGAGTTGATATATTTTGCGATGTCGTTTTTAAGGGTTCTCCCTCCAAATCCAATAACTTTACCCGCTCTGTTAATAATAGGAAATATCACGCGGCCACGGTATTTGTCGTAGTTGCGCCCATCCCTGGAAATACCGACCAATCCTAATTTTTGAAGGATCTGTACCTGCAAGCCGGCCGCCTTAGCTTCCGAAGTCAACGAACTACTGCTGTCGATTGCATACCCGAGACGAAAAGCCTCAGCCGCCTTTTGAGTGATTCCTCGCTGCCCGAAAAAGTAAGATAGTCCGACATTCTTACCCTCCTCTGTATTAAAAAGATTTTCCTGCATCCTTTTCATTGCCCATTCATTCGCAACAAACATTGCTTCCCTTTCTGTCTGGCGACGTAATTCATCGGGAGTCTGTTCGCGTTGACGTACCTCTATCCCGTATTTACGAGCGAGATGAAGGAGGGCTTCATGGTAGGAAAGCCCTTCCTTTTTCATTATAAAGTTTACGGGCGAACCTCCTTGTTTGCAGGAGAAACAATAACAGAAGTTTTTCCGCTTGTTCACAGAAAAAGAAGGAGTTCTCTCATTATGAAAAGGACAAAGACCCATATAGTTGGCTCCTCTCCTAATGAGATGAACATAGTCACCGACCACTTCCACGATGTCAGCACGGTCAGTGATTGCCTGAACTGTTTCTTTATCAATTAAGGGCATACAGTTCTCCTATTTACTCAGTTATATTTTACTCGGTTATTTTTCTTGTTATACGATGAATTTCCTCATTGGTAGAGACCCTTGTCGGAACCAAGGGAAGCCTCAGTTCATTCTCGATAAGCCCCATTGCGTTAAGAGTACATTTTACGCCCGCAGGATTACCATCCACGAAAAGAAGATTGAAAAGTTCTGTGAATTGGAGGTGTTTTGGAAGCGCTTTGTCAAACTTCCCCTCCAAGCAGAGTCTCACCATCTTTCCGAATTCTTTAGGATAGGCGTTCCCTATTACAGATATAACACCCTCCGCTCCTAATGTCATTAGGGGATAGGTGATAGAGTCATCTCCCGAAATAACAGTGAAATGATCTTCCTTATTCCGGATTATTTCCTGAATCTGAGAGAAATTACCGGATGCTTCCTTAATCCCGATCACGTTTTTACATTCAGCCGCTATGCGAAGGGTAGTGGAAGCGTTCATATTTACACCCGTTCTGCCCGGGACATTATAGAGGATTACTGGAAGAGGGGAGGCTTCAGAGATAGTTTTATAATGCATGAAGATACCTTCCTGCGATGGTTTGTTATAGTAGGGCACAACTGAAAGAATAGCTGAGAAACCTGAAAGATCCGTTGTCTTTAGTTCTTCAACCACTCCCATAGTGCTGTTCCCCCCGATACCTATTACCAAAGGAATGCGGCCTGCAACCTTGGATTTGATAAACTCCCTGATCTCTTTTCTTTCTTCCGGGAACAAAGAGGGTGTCTCTCCTGTTGTCCCAAGCACGACGATATAGTCTGTCTTGGCCTCTATCAATCTTTCCACAAGATTTTCAAGAGCATCAAAATCAATGCTCTTATCATGTTTGAAAGGGGTGATCAATGCCACTCCAAGTCCTCTGAGATTAAAAGAATGCATAACATATTCTATTTTTGGGATTCTGATATTGGCTTATAGAATCAAAATGTTTTAAGTAAATGTACAATTTAAACGAAAATAAAATATGAAATTTTATATATTATAGACTCGTTTATTTTTGACTCATTCATCTTTCTCATCAGTTACATAGCATGCGCTCTTCTCCTTCTTACCAAGATGAAATCCTCTTATAAATAACTTCGCTTCTACTATATGTTTAATTTGCACACTTTCTTAAGAGCAAGCAAATGGATTGATATCATATCCCGTGAATGTAAAAACTGTTGGATGCTTCCGCTGTCGGAAGCATGTTACAAATTTAGTGAAAAAAAATGATATTACAGCTGTGTCTTATACCCATCTGACGCTGCAGACGACTTAA
>JAIDPP010000356.1 GCA_029062725.1 Muribaculaceae bacterium
TGTTTGGTATGAACGAATTAGGAAACACATTCTCCGGAGATACCAAGAAATCTGCCCGTATTGTCGGAGAGGTGATGGGTAAATATCACCCTCATGGCGACTCTTCCATATATCTGACTATGGTCAGGCTCGCGCAGGAATGGTCGCTTAGATATCCACTTGTCTTCGGCCAGGGTAACTTTGGCTCCATCGACGGTGACTCCCCTGCCGCCATGCGTTACACTGAGGTGAAACTTGCCCGCATGGGTGAGGAGATGCTCGAGGACCTTGATAAGGACACGGTAGATTTCGTGCCGAACTTCGACAACACTCTTGCGGAGCCAGCAGTGCTACCCACACGTTTCCCTAACCTTCTCGTTAACGGAGCATCCGGTATCGCTGTCGGCATGGCCACCAACATGCCTCCACATAATCTTACCGAATCCCTTAACGCTACGCTCGCTCTTATTGACAATCCCGACCTTGACGTAACCGGTTTGATGGAGTATATAAAGGCTCCTGATTTCCCTACAGGTGGTGAGATTTTCGGTATTCAGGGAGTTCGCGACGCGTTTGAGACAGGCCGTGGAAGAATTGTGCTTAGAGCAAAGGCTGAAATAGAGAGTGAAGGGAATTCCGATCAGATAGTTATTTCTGAAATCCCATACGGAGTCCTTAAGGCCGATCTTGTGAAAAGTATCGTTTCTCTTGTTGAAGAGAAGAAAATCGACGGCATTTCGGATGTCACCGATACTTCCGCTCGCGGAAAAATAAATATCGTGATCGAAATCAAACGAGATGCCAACGCGCGTGTGGTCCTCAACAAACTTTACAAGCTTACACAACTTCAGACATCTTTTAGCGTGAATAATGTGGCGTTGGTAAACGGTCGTCCTAAAACACTAAATCTTAAGGAACTTCTTGAGGCCTTCGTGGAGCATCGCCATGAAGTTGTGATCCGCCGCACACGTTACGAACTGAAAAAAGCCGAGGATCGCGCCCATATCCTGCGCGGACTCATGGTGGCCTGCGACAATATCGACGAGGTTATTCACATTATCAGGAACTCAGCCAACACAGATGTGGCTCGTCAGAAACTTGCTGACCGCTTCCAACTTGACGAGATTCAGACCCGCGCTATAGTGGAGATGCGTCTCCGGCAACTCACCGGTCTGGAAATGGATAAACTCCGCGGAGAATATGACGATCTGATGAAGCTTATCGCTCATCTCAACGACATCCTGACTGACGACAATGTATGCCGCCAAGTGATGAAGGAAGAGTTGATCGAGGTCCGCGACAAATATGGCGACGAACGCCGCACTTTGATTCGTTATGAATCAAGCGAGTTCAACGACGAGGACATGTATCCAGATGACCCGATGATTATCACTATCTCCCACCTCGGATATATCAAACGTACCCCCCTCTCGGACTTCCGCGCACAGCATCGCGGCGGTATAGGAGCCAAAGGCGGCAATACTCGCGATCAGGATTTTATCGAGCATATATATCCTGCCACCAACCATAATTATATGCTCTTCTTCACTGAAAAGGGTAAATGCTACTGGCTGAAGGTATATGAGATCCCGGAGATGGCCAAGAATTCCAAGGGTCGTGCCATCCAGAATCTTCTCAATATAGACGCCGATGACCGCGTGAATGCATTTATCCGTGTAAAGAGGCTCAATGATGAGGAATACATC
>JAIDPP010000357.1 GCA_029062725.1 Muribaculaceae bacterium
GGGTAACAAAGAGCGTATCCAGCAGTATCGCGGCGTTGTAATCAAAATCAACGGTCATGGCGATAAGAAACGTTTCACTGTACGCAAGATTTCCGACGGTATCGGCGTTGAGCGTATCTTCCCGATGGAGTCTCCCTTCATCGAGTCAGTGAAGGTGATGAAATACGGAAAGGTGCGTCGCGCCAAACTTTACTATCTCCGCAAGCTCACCGGTAAGAAAGCTCGTATCAAGGAGCGTCACGTCAAGAAAGCAAAATAATATTTTGCATGAAAAATATTACAGCCCGATCTGTCATGCAGGTCGGGTTGTTATAGTTTTAGTCACGCCCCACTCCCGGGGCATAGACTCCCGCAAGTTAGAACACAAAATAAAAGATCAACATGTCAAAGAAAGCATTATTAATCATTCTCGACGGTTATGGACTTGGCGATCACAAGAAGGATGACGCTATCTACAACACGCCGACACCCTATATGGACAGCCTCATGGCTGAGTATCCCCACTCCAAGCTCGAGGCCAGCGGCGAGAACGTAGGTCTGCCTGACGGCCAGATGGGCAACTCCGAGGTCGGTCACCTCAACATCGGAGCAGGTCGCGTGGTCTATCAGGATCTTGTGAAGATCAACCGTGCCATCGCCGACGGCAGTTTCAAGGAGAATCCTGAAATAAAATCCGCTTTTTCATACGCTAAGGAGCATAACGTGCCCATCCATTTCATGGGTCTTACATCGGCCGGAGGCGTTCATTCCTCCCTCAACCACCTCTACGCCCTCTGCGACACGGCCAAGGACTATGAACTCGACAAGGTATTCATCCATTGCTTTATGGACGGTCGTGACACAGACCCCCGCAGTGGAGCCGGCTTCCTTCAGGAAGTGGAAGATCATTGTTCTAAGAGCGCCGGCAAAATCGCTTCGGTCATAGGGCGTTTCTACGCCATGGACCGCGACAAACGCTGGGAGCGTGTGAAAGAGGCTTACGAGCTTCTTGTTGACGGAAAAGGAAAGAAGACCGACAATGTTGTCAAGGCCGTCGAAGAATCCTACGCTGAGGGAGTAACCGACGAGTTCATCAAGCCTATCGTCAACGAAACTGTTGACGGCACTATAGGAGAGGGCCATGTGGTGATCTTCTTCAACTACCGTAATGACCGTGCCAAGGAGCTTACT
>JAIDPP010000358.1 GCA_029062725.1 Muribaculaceae bacterium
AATCTCAACCGCCTACCATCCGAACCATTCTGACAGCACCCTCGCCATCCGGACAAAAAATTACGGTGTGTCAAAATTTTAAATTTTGACACACCGTAATCTATATTTTTTGGCGATCAAATTTTCGGGTCTCTCTGGCCGGGATTATTTAGCGGGAATAAGGAAGTGGTCGCCTGTTTCCTTGACAATGTTCTGATAATATTTCTTGTCGTAGCCGGGGAAAGAGGGATAGACCGGAATACCATCTTCGGTATATCTGAAATCGCCCTTTTCGTCGGTTTTCTTCATGTTGCCGTCCATAAACTTCACGAAGAGATATTGTGCGAGTTGCCGGTAAGCGTCGGTTGCCTCGGCGGCGATCTCTTTACCTTCCTTATTGACCGCGTCACGATAGGCCACCATGTCGCCGCTTTCGACGATTGCCCTTAGCTCCTTCTCTTTTTGGTCGCGTGAACCACGGTATTTCTCCTCCAACGCGCTCTGAACCCTTCGGATATCCGGAATCATAAGGTCATAGCGGTTGTAGGCCTGATTAGCCACCCAGTTGTTCATCCAGAAATTGGAATCCATGTCGAAGGTATTGATATCCCCTTTGTCAAGTTGAGAGGGAATTTCGGTCATGCCGCAGTAGAAAGGCATATAGACTGATGTATTGGTATCATCGGTTCCGAACCAGAGCACGCCGCCTACTGGATCGGGCAGCCAATCGCGGCTCTGGCTTACGAAGCTCCAGCCGGTCTGCTGTGTGGCGATGGCGCGCTCCATGCAGTATTTCTTTCCATCGACCTCATATTCCATCGGGCGCCAGCGGTAGGGAACTTTGTTGGGACCTGCGCCTACATCCTGAGTCATATCGAAAGGAGTGTTTTCGAAGTGGTCGCGCATGCGCCATTGCATCTCCTGAAGGCTGACCTTCTTTTCAGGGATAACGTAAAGAGGCATCGGTTCCTCTGATTTTCCGGCGCACCAGTCGTAATATTTCTCCGTATCGGGTGCAAAGCGGCGGAAATAGCTCCATACTCGCGCGTCGCATCCGCGTCGCGTCGCCGGATCATGCTCTGCGTAAGCGTCGGCGAAGGAGAAATCCTCATCTTTTCCCGAGAAGTAGCCTCTCTCTCTTGCGAAGGAGATGACATCTTTGGAATGCATCACATTTTTCTTATCCTTCCAGTTTACCTGACGTATACGCGGTTCGTTGGCATGGCCGGAGATAGCTTCATCGGGGATTCTGACCGCAATCCAGACAGCTCCTTTCTCAGCTCCCTTCCCTATCATCTCCATCACCCAAACCTCATCCTTATCGGCGATAGAGAAGGATTCTCCCTCGGAGGCGTAGCCATATTCATTGACAAGATCGCCCATGAGCTTCACGGCCTCGCGCGCGCTCTTGCATCGTTCAAGGGCGATCTGGATCAGTGATCCGTAGTCGATGATTGCTTGTCCGGTGGTGTCGGCGAGTTCATGGCGGCCGCCCCATGTAGATTCCCCGATCGCGAGCTGGTGTTCGTTGATATTTCCCACCACATTGTAAGTCTCGGATGCTTGCGGAATCTCCCCAAGATACTTGTTGGTATCCCATTCATACACCTTCCTCATGGCGCCTTTCTGATGTTTGGCTGCCGGGGTATGGGTAAGCATACCGTAAAGGTTATGGGAATCGGCGGCGTAAGTGACCATCACGGAGCCGTCGGCTGTAGCTTTCTTTCCTGCTATAAGGTTGGTGCAGGCTTCGCTCTGCGGAGAGATTGCGAGAGCCGACAGGATTGCCACACCAACGCATATATGTTTAATTTGATGTTTCATAACGACGTTGTCTGACCGTATATTTATGGGTTATTCTTTTTGCAAAAGTAATAAATATAATCCTATTTTGCAATCATATCCGTAATATCGCCTTAAATCGTTCAAATTAAACGTTCAACTTTTAATTTGCACGATTTTTGATGCCTCATTTCCTATAATGAATGTGAAATACTGAAAATTATGTTAAAATCCACTGATAAGGTGGATTTGCATGTTTTTCTTATTAACTTTACAACAGATTAATTCAGTCTAATGGAGGTAATATTTGAAAAAGAATACTTGAGGGAACTCTATGAAAAAGGGAAGAGCAAGGATAAGAAACATAGATTCCAACCTCAGATAGTTGCTCGATACCAACTTCGTATAAAGACCTTGGAGAGTGTAGAAAGTATAGAGGAACTTTTCCCCCTTAAATTATTGAACTATGAGGTTCTGAAGGGAGATAAGGCCGGAATATCCTCAATAAGGGTTAACGACCAATATAGGATTGAATTTAAGGTAAGTAAAATAGAATCAGAGAATGTGGTGACTATCTGCAATATTCTCGAACTCTCAAATCATTATAAATAACTATAGATAATGGGAAAATATAGATGCAGTCGCCCGATTCATCCGGGCGAATTATTGAAGGAAGAGGTAGAATTCAGAGGTCTTAAGCAAAAAACGTTGGCTCACCAAATGGAATTGTCGTATAAGATTCTTAATGACATTCTTAATTGCCGACGACCTGTCACCCCCTCGACAGCGATGTTGTTTGAGGCGGCGTTAGGGATTAGTGCCGAAATGCTGATGCGTATGCAGTTGGATTACAGTATGCGCCAGACCGCAGAGGAGCCTTTATTTGCTGCGCGCCTTAAGAAAATACGACAATGTGTAGCTGCGCTTTAGACTTTCTTTCAGATCTCTTTCAAAGACTCGCAGAGTATTATTTTTACGTAACGCCTTCTCACAAACTTCTAAGCAAATTCTCTTGCTCATAGTCGGAAAGCATCTCATTTCTCTCCGGCCGAGAGTCAATAGATAAGCATATACCGCATCATCCGAGCCTTCAAATAAATAGCACGCCTCCATCTTATCTTCTTTTTTCATATTTCCCTTTATAGAATTATATCCGAAATATAACGAATATGAAATAAATGGAGAGAGGCCGAGGGTCTCTCTCCATTTATTTAGAATCCGTTTACTGCATAATCTTTTTTGTCGATCCGTCAGAGAAACGGACAATCACAACACCTTTATAATCTTCCGATATCGGCTGACCGTTGAGATTGTAACGAAGTACTTCTTTTCGATTGGACGAATCATAGGATGCTGTCTTCATATCGTCAATCCCGGCTGGATCGAATCCTTCAATATTCCAAAAATTCTTCCAACCCTCAGCATTTTTATATGCATCCAATGCTTCAAAAGGAACTTTGACAATAACGTCAATATATTGAGAATTTGTGAAATTGACGTTGGTTGGAGGAACAGCTGCATAGGAGGTTATAGTTTCAAGTTTAGGCATATACCTTCCGAAAACTTGTAATTCAGTCATGTGTTCTCCTAATATTAACGTGAGTTCGATGAAATTAAGTAGTTGAAAATTTGGTGATTAGCGATAAAAGCATTAAATTTATAGTGCTGAA
>JAIDPP010000359.1 GCA_029062725.1 Muribaculaceae bacterium
CATCTCGCAGTCGATCTGGGTGAATTCCGGCTGGCGTTCTGCGCGCAGATATTCATCGCGGAAGCATTTCGCGATCTGGAAATACCGGTCGTAACCGCTGACCATAAGGAGCTGCTTGAATATTTGGGGGCTCTGGGGGAGAGCATAGAATTCACCGGGATTCATGCGTGAGGGGACCACAAAGTCGCGGGCACCCTCGGGAGTTGATTTCACCAGAATCGGGGTTTCTATTTCGAGGAATCCTTCGGAGTCGAGATAACGTCGGATCTCGAAAGCCATTTTATGGCGGAGTTCGAGATTCTTGCGGACGCAAGGACGGCGCAGGTCGAGATAGCGGTATTTCATGCGCAGGTCATCGCCGCCGTCGGTGTTGTCTTCTATGGTGAAGGGAGGGACTACGCTGGAGTTGAGGACTTCAAGGTCTTCGGCGATAAGTTCGATTTCACCAGTGGGGATGTTCGGGTTTTTGGAACTTCGTTCGGCGACTGTGCCTTTAACCCTGACCACATATTCGCGCCCGAGGGCGTTGGCCTTGTCTGTGAGGTCGCGGTCGATCTCGTTGTTGAACACGGCCTGCGTAATGCCATATCTGTCGCGGATATCGACAAAAGTCATACCGCCCATTTTACGGGTTTTCTGAACCCAGCCGGCTACTGTGGCTTTCTGCCCTGCGTCGGAGAGGCGCAATTCGCCGCAAGTTTTATCTCTATACATTTATTTGACTGTAAGGTATTTACCTATAATTTTATGCAAAAAAGCAGGCAAAAGGGCGCGAAAAGCGACCTAATGTCTGGCGAATAACGTGCAAATATAATAAAAAACCGTGGCTCAGTCAAGAGAAAAATGAAAAGATTTTGTTCCTGCATTTGTGTAAGTTTTGCCGAAGTGTCCGTTGAACCCATTTTTCAGGAGCATAAAAAAACTGCTCCGTCAGGAACAGTTGATTTGAATATCTCAATAAAACGGAACGTATTTTATTCCCGGTCGTAAGGGATTTACATTTCCGGCATCTCGGCATAATGAAGCACGGTCGGACTCTCGACGTCAACTCCATATTCGTTGGCGAAGCGCAGGATTGCCCTGGCAAGACGAGGTTTCAGATCATCGGGACAATAACGGAAATAGGCTTCGGCCGCGCGTACATGGGCGGCATCGGGCATAGGATATTCACGTCGTTCGGGAAGACCGTACATGCTATCGGGAAGTTCCCTTCTTTCTTCAGTGTTCAAAACGTCTGACATAATGTGTGTTTTTTATAGTTTTATTTTATATAAGTAAGTAACTCACAAAAATTAATCGATATTATAAATAGTAACTCCAAGAGAATATCTTGAACCAAAAAACTTGGCCTTTTGGCGCGGTTTGCCTTTGTCATTCAGTCGCATACGACAGTATGCTCCTTCATTCCGCAGCCAAACCGCATCCAAAATTCCTAAGTTTTTTGTGTTCATTAATTTTCGCGAGTT
>JAIDPP010000036.1 GCA_029062725.1 Muribaculaceae bacterium
TGTGCCATCGTTAGAAAGCGAGGCCTTCGGGCTATCCAACCTCCGCTACATGGCCTGCGGCCGCCCGCAGATCTCCACCCGCAACGGAGCGCAGACCGAATACCTTATCGACGGGGAATCAGCCCTGTTCGTGCCTCCTGCCGATTCCGCCACATTAGCCGAGGCGATGACACGCCTCGCCTCCGACCCCGACCTCCGCGCCCGAATGGGGCAAAAGGCATTCATGGAATTTTCCCGGAACCTTTCATGGGAGAATTTCATCCGTAAGCTTGACGCTATTTATGAAAAATGTTTTTGAGCGACATAGAATATTCCTGCTGACCGACCGCATCGTGAGCTGGGGAGTATTTCTGATACTCCTCGCCACATATTGGGCCACCGTCCCTCCGACAGTCTCATTCTGGGACTGTCCGGAATATGTCACGGCGGCAGTCAGACTTGAACCGGGCCATCCCCCGGGAAACCCCTTCTGGATGCTGACCGAGAGGATATTCACCATGTTCGTCCCGGCCCGGTACGCAGCTTTGGCCGTGAATCTCTCGAGCGGGCTTTTCACCGCTCTGGCCGGGATGCTGCTCGCGAAGTGCATCTTCATAGGGGCCGTATGGGTTCTCAAGACGCGCGACGGCGTGCGACGCCGGCTCCATGCCTTCTATGCCGCCGGCGCGGCCGTAATCGGCGCTCTCGCCTTCGGATGGTGCGATTCCACATGGTATTCTGCCGTGGAGGCTGAAGTCTATGCAATGTCGGTCTTCCTTACGGCCTTGTCGATTTGGCTCATGCTCAAATGGGCACGAGCCGGCAACATCACGCTCGCCTGGCGATTTCTGATCCTTCTCGCATACATTTTCGGTCTCTCTTTAGGGGTTCATCAGCTTAACCTCCTTGTCATTCCGGCCCTCGCCATTGTCTGGGCCCTGCGCCGGGGCATACGCTCCGTCCCGGTTATCTCCGCCCTCTTCATTCTCTCTCTGGCGGCAGTCGGATGCGTACTCGCCGGAATGATGCCCTCCACAATCGCTCTGGCCGCCGAGGCCGAACTGATCGCCACCAACATCCTCGGACTTCCGAGGCTCTGGGGCGTTGTCTTCTACGTGGCGCTGCTGGGAATCTCCCTGATCACCGCCATAACAGTGACAAGACGCTCCGACAACAGGGGTGTTATCTCTCTGGCTATTTTCCCGCCCCTCTTCCTATCAGGCCTCTTCATTCTCGGAGGAAGTTTCCTGATCGGCTTTACCGTTTCCGCGCTGGTATCAGTGATCGTGGTACGCGGCCATTACTTCAAACCCCACCGCCTCAATCTCCTGATGTGGATGCTGGCAATGCTCCTGACCGGCTATTCCTCCTACGCTCTTATCCCCATAAGAGGTTCGATACCGGCTCCCCCCAACGCCGCGATGCCCGGCAACCCGTTCTCCTTCGCCTCATATCAGGCCCGCGAGCAGTATGGCGCCGCTCCTCTCCTTTACGGCAACACTCCCTACAGCCGCCCCATGCTTATAGAGGAATTTGTAAACGATTCGACTCCGGTCTATAAGAGGTATCTCCTCGACCGTGTGTCGCGTCAGGTGGAGCCGTTGCTCCCGGGCGCCAGGATGCGCCGACTTACGGCCTCCACATCCCTCACCCCGGGGGATTCCGCCCTGAACCGCGCGGCTTTCGGGAAGGGACCGGGAACATACATCGTGCGCGGATACCGCACCCGACAGACTCTTACGCCGGAGCTGGATATGTGGTTCCCACGTATTACGAGCCGCGACCCGCTCGACATCGAGTCTTACCGTTCTTGGGCCGGGATGGAGGAGGAGGAGATGGTGAAGATAAGTATTTCGGAGGCGGTCGATTCGCTCGGCAATCCAGTGGCGAAGATGGGATCCGACGGCAAACGCACGAAACCTACAGCATTACGGCCCACCTATCTCCAGAACCTGCGCTACCTTTTCGGATACCAGATCGGATATATGTATCTGCGTTATCTGATGTGGAATTTCGTGGGGCGCCAGAATGATATACCCTCCACCGGAGAGGTGGAGCACGGTAATTTCATCACCGGATTCCCGGCGATCGACAATGCCATGCTTCAGGCCGAGCACGCCCTCCCCCGGCATGCCGGCGAGGATAATCCGGGGCGCAACCGTTACTATATGCTTCCGCTACTCCTCGGGATATGGGGAATAGTATGGATGTTGCGCTCCAACTGGAGGGGACGCATGGCCTGCGGAGTGGTGGCCGCACTTTTCATAATGACGGGAGTGGCGATCGTGGTCTATCTCAACCAGACTCCCGGCGAACCGCGCGAACGCGATTATACTTTCTTGGGATCATATATGGCTTTCGCGATATGGATTGGAGCGGGCGCCCTCGGCCTTTCCCGTGTGATAGCCGAACTCCTGGAGAAGATATGGATCCGCCGACATGGCTTCAGATTGCGGCGTATGCTGGCCGCGGCTTCGATAGGGTTCCTCCCTTCGGTAGGAGTGGTAGGGCTGATGCTTGTGCAGAACGCCGATGACCATGACAGGTCGGGCCGACGCGTGGCACGGACTTTCGCCCTGAATCTTCTCAATTCCCTCGACCGCGATGCGGTGATTTTCGTGGATGGCGACAACTATACCTTCCCTTTATGGTATGCCCAGGAGGTGGAGGGGATCAGAAGGGATGTCAGGGTAGTGAATCTATCCTATCTCGCCAATCCGAAATACGCCGCCCTTGTGCTCGGAGAATGGGAGGAGGCCAAACGCCTCGAAAGTGTGCTCAAGGCCGCCGATATAATCTATCATGCCCATATTTTCGATTCATCCGAGAAAGACTGCCGCGACACTCTCCCGGCTCTCGACCTCCTCAGCATTCTGAAAGAGAATCCGGAAGGTAAGGTTAAAGCCGGGACGATTTCCATCGCCCTGGCCTCGGGCGATACGCTGTATCTTCCTGTGACGGCACTCTCTCGGAACTGCGACGGGCTGACCTTTGAATTCCGAAAGCTGATGATGCTCGACCTCATCGCCTCCAATGGTGCGACGGATTCCCGGGTCAAGAGGTCCTTTTACTGGCAAAAGAATGTGGCCGGTAGCCTCTTCATGCGGCTCGAACCGTTTATGACCGACCGCATGTATGCCTACCGCCTCGGCCACGAACCGGAAGAGATAACGGATTCGGCCGTGATAGCCGCCGCACGCACTTCCGAAGCTCCCAACGACCTGCCGGCCGACCGAGTGTACATGGACCGCACACCGGCATCAATGCTCGGCAGGATGCGGGCCGACGTAACGGCGGCCGCAAAACGCCTCCTCCGGCGCGGCCGAAAGGCTGAAGCCCTCGAGATAATGTTGCGCATGCAGCGAGAATATGGCTCGAATCCCTACACACTGCAGCCGGTGAGAATGGGGGATTCCGTTTTCCATACTGAAAAAGAGTTCGCCGATATGTTTATCGAGCTGGCAGATTCGCTCGCAACCTCCGATTTCCGGCCCGACGGCGTCACTGTCACGCCCGACACCCTGCGGACCATCGGAGAAAGCCTTCACCGCGAGGGAGCTCGCAGAAAGGGGGAATGGGTGAGGTATAAGAAAACCTTATCCCCCGATATGAGGTTAAAGATGTCGAAGACACCATGACCGGAATTTAACTTTTTCAATCCGGGTGTGTCTTAACATGAATGAACGTCTAATAGAATATCTAATAGAATAAATGAAGAAACATATATGAAGAAGATTATTTTACTGATAGCATTAGCCATCCTCTCCTCCCTGGCCGTAGTGAACGCCAAGGATAAGAAGGAAGCGAAAATCGTATTCGCCGAGAAATCCTATAATTTCGGGGTGGTAAAGGAAGAGGGAGGGCCGGTGAGCCATGAGTTCACTTTCACCAACGACGGAACAGGAAACCTCATCATCTATGAGGCGTCGGCACAGTGCGGCTGCACCAAGCCGGAATATCCCAAGAATCCCGTTGCGCCCGGAAAGGGGTCGAAAATAAAGGTTACCTACAATCCTATCGGTCGCCCCGGCCCTTTCGAGAAGGTGGTAACTGTCAAGACCAATGCTAAGGGAGGAAAGGTGAGGCTCAAGATCTCGGGAAACGTGACTCCCAAGAAATAACTCAGTTTTAATACCGGTAATCAGATTGGCTTATGAGACTGTCACCTCTCTTTGCGGCATCGCTGATGGCGGCTGCCCTGCTCTCACTTGATGCGGAGGCTCAGGTGGTTTGGCTTGAGAAGGATTATGATTTCGGACTCATGAAAGAGGCGGCCGGACCCGCCACAGGCTCCGCGCGCTTCATCAACCGCGGCCGGGAGGCGGTTTCCGTCACCGGAGCGCGTCCCAGTTGCGGCTGCACAAGCGTGGATTATTCCGAAGAGCCTGTCGCCCCTGGAGATACCGCCGTTATTTCGTTTACATACGATCCTACGGGACGCCCCGGAAAGTTCGACAAATCGATCCGGGTCTATATCGGCGAACATGACTCCTACCGAATCGGAATCAAAGGTAACGTGCTGGGCACTCCCGAATCGCTCGAACAGTTCTATCCCTACCAGGGCGCCGCGCTACGGCTCTCCGATACGGTAGTGGCCGCAGGGGAGATGGTCCACGGCAGTTCACGGAATTTCTTCGTCAATGCTTACAACCAGAGTCCTGACTCCATCACTCCGGTAGTGACCCTCTCCGACCCGGCCCTGAAGGCCGTCTGCTCGGAGAAGAGGATGGGACCGGGCGATATCGCTACCTTCGCTCTATATTTCAATTCCGGACAGGTTAAAGAGGTGGGAGAATTGGAGATTCCGGTCGTGATTTCTTATGAGGAGGAGAGGACGGCCGAGCCGCTCACCGTGGAGTTTCGCGCCAACGTGACTCCGGATTTTTCACGCCTTACCCCGGAGCAGGTGGCCGACGGTCCGCGCTGCTACCTTATTCCGGAGAGAACCGATCTGGGGATTTTATCAGGCGACAGGGTAGCCGAATTCTCCTGCCGCATACAGAATCAGGGGAAAGGGAAGCTTAATGTGCTGAGAATATCTCCGAAAAACCGGGCTGTCAAGGTAAAACGGCGTCCATCGTCCGTCAAGGCCGGGAAGACGGATGATATCCGCTTCGCAATCTCCGTCGGAGCTGTCCCTTCAGGAGCTTTCAACATCCCGGTCGATATAATCACCGATGATCCCCTCCACCCTATCCGCACCCTATATGTAGTCGGGATAAAGGAATAGAGGTTGTCAATCATCACCAGAAAGGAAATAAATATGGCTCAACTTAGTTTATTCCCGGAATTCGATATAGAATTGCAAGAAGAGAAATCTTCTACCTTCGAAGATAATATGAAGTTGCCTATCCACCGTTGGTATCGATATACTGCCGGTTTTTCCGCCGCATGGGTTGCAAAATTGATAGAGGAGGAAATTCGTAATGGCCGTACCCACATAATTGATCCCTTTGTGGGTTCCGGCACGGTGGCCTTAGAAAGCACCATGCATGATGTGGAAGCATACGGTTTGGAATCTAATCCTTATGTATATAGGATTGCATCTGCAAAATTAATGTGGAATCATCTGGATGTATCACGAATTAATGAGATCAGTAAATTCTTGATTAGTCGTGCCAAAGAGATGGACACATCAATTAACGAATATCCCGCTATAGTAAGAAAATGCTTCCCTGATGAAACATTGACAAGGCTCGACGCTTTAAAACGTTCGTCTCTTGAGATAACTGATACCGCCTATAGAAATTTCTTTTGGTTCATAATTACCTCTATATTACGCAGCACATCTCCTGTAGGGACGGCTCAATGGCAATATATACAACCAAATAAATCTAAAGCCAAAGTTTTGGATCCCTTCGTTGCATTCGAAAA
This sequence comes from Muribaculaceae bacterium, assembly GCA_029062725.1. Taxonomy (GTDB): domain Bacteria; phylum Bacteroidota; class Bacteroidia; order Bacteroidales; family Muribaculaceae; genus Lepagella. The sequence continues at coordinate 5,854 of JAIDPP010000036.1, forward strand.
TAAAGTTAAAGAAGTGTGCAGCGACATTCGTAAGTGCAACGTTTCTAAATCTAACCGCGACGCCACTGTCCTTCCGCAAGATGCCCGTGGAGTGGTCGATATTCCTGATAACTGGGGAGATTTAGTCATTACCTCTCCCCCTTATGCGAATAATTACGATTATGCCGATGCTATGCGCTTAGAGATGTCGTTTTGGGGAGACCTTGAGGACTATAAAGGGTTGCAAAAGATTAGTAAAAATCTTGTAAGAGCTTGTACTCAGCATGTTGGAGGTATGAAAAATGATGTATACACCATGATGCAATCTCCTCTGCTTTCACCCATATATAATGAGCTGAAAACCAAATTTGAACAACTGCATAAGGAGAGAGAAAATCATGGAGGAAAGAAAAATTATCATTTAATGATTGTGGCTTACTTTTATGATTTAGCACAAGTCTTCAACACGCTTAATCTAAAAACTTCCAGGAATTGCAGGATGTGTTTTGTTATAGGGGATTCGGCTCCCTACGGTATCTATATTCCTGTGGACGAATGGTTGGGTAAGCTCGCTTTAAACTCCGGGTTTAGTAATTTTTCATTTGAAAAATTGAGAGATCGAAATGTAAAATGGAAGAATCGCAAACATCGTGTCCCTCTAAAAGAAGGCCGGCTGTGGATTAACAAATAAAAATATGGCAAGCTCACCATCGCACATACTGGGAGAAATAATCGGGAATTTTTTTGAGGATGTCATGAAATCCCCTATCAGAAAACTATGCCGGAAATACAAGGTTTATTTTGACACCATTGGACTTAGACCTGCGAGACCAACAAAGAAAATTTCCTGGATAGATATCAATGGAAGCAGTCATGACCTTGACTATGTGATTGAACGGAATGGCACTCCAAATAAAATCGGTACCCCTATTGCATTTATTGAAGTGGCATGGAGACGTTACACAAAACATTCAAAAAATAAAGCTCAGGAAATTTCAGGGGCACTCCTCCCTATTGTTGAAAAATACAAGGAGTTTGCGCCTTTTAAAGGTGCTATCTTAAGCGGAGTATTCACAGAATCATCCATTAGACAATTAGAAAATCAGGGCTTTCATGTGCTGTATATACCTTTCGATAAAATTACCGACTCTTTTAAAAAATTCGGAATAGATATCTTCTTTGACGAGACCTCTACGGAAAAAGAATTATCGGAAATCATAGACCGTATCAAGCGATGTAAAGAATTAGATAAAATCGGTAAAGAGTTGTTAAAGGCTAATAAAAAAGAAATCGCTCTTTTTATCAATGCGTTAGAATTATCCATAAAAAGACAGATAGATTATATTTTCGTTCTTCCTCTGCACGGCAAGGAGATGCGTTTTGACAACTTGGACTCCGCTATCTCTTTCATTAAAAAGTATTCCGAGATTCCGGAAGATGCAATCATAGACAGTTATGTTATCGGTATATTATTTAATGATGGCTCACATATCAACTGTGTTTTCAAGGATAAGGAAATGGCAATTGATTTCTTAAATAGGAACGTCACTGTAAATTAGACTGTTTTTACACTGCTTAGTTTTGTGATATCAGCAAATACCCTTATCTTTGTCTAAACTTTCTTCCTCAACCAATCAAAAACCTTAAATACGCATGGAACATCCCGAAAACAATAAGGAATATAAAGGCCTTCAGGTGAATGAGGGCGTCAAGTCGCAACCGAGTGTCAACCCCTACCGGCAGCCGCGAAAGAAGAAGCCGGAACTTTCGGCCGCAGAATATGTGGAAGGAATCCGCAAGGGGGATATCAGTATTCTGGGCCGTGCGGTGACGCTTGTGGAAAGTGTGGCCGACAAGCATCAGGCTCTCGCACAGGAAGTGATTGAGAAGTGTCTCCCCTATTCGGGAAATTCACGGCGCATAGGTATCACGGGAGTCCCCGGAGCCGGGAAATCCACCTCCATCGATGTCTTCGGCCTCCATGTGCTCCGTCAGGGAGGTAAACTGGCTGTACTGGCCATAGACCCCAGCAGCGAGCGCACCTCCGGAAGTATCCTCGGCGACAAGACCCGTATGGAGAAACTCTCACTCCATCCCGAAGCCTTCATCCGACCTTCCCCTTCGGCCGGTTCGTTGGGAGGAGTGGCGCGTAAGACGCGCGAGACTATCGTGCTCTGCGAAGCGGCCGGTTATGACAATATATTCGTCGAGACCGTAGGAGTGGGTCAGAGCGAGACTGCCGTACACTCGATGGTCGATTTCTTCCTCCTCATCCAGCTCGCCGGCACAGGCGACGAGCTTCAGGGAATCAAGCGCGGAATAATGGAAATGGCCGACGGTATCGTGATCAACAAAGCCGATGGCGACAACATAGACCGTGCGAACCTCGCGGCCGCACAGTTCCGCAATGCACTCCATCTCTTCCCTCCTACACCGAGCAAATGGGTGCCCGAAGTGGTGACCTACAGCGGATATTATGAGCTAAATATCGACAAGGTCTGGGATATGATCGACCGATATTTCAAATATGTAAAGGAGACCGGATATTTCGAGCGCAAACGCAACGAGCAGGCAAAATACTGGATGTTCGAGACCATCAACGAACAGTTGCGCGCCGATTTCTACCGCCGCCCCGAGATACGCGCTCTACTGGAGCAGAAGGAGATCAGGGTGCTCAACAACGAACAATCCTCCTTCACCGCAGCACACGACGTTCTCGACCAGTATTTCCGTATGCTGCGCGCGGAGTAATATATTTTATCGTTAAAAACAGTCATGCTATCCATAAACCGCCAGAACTCTCTCCGGCAGTTACTTCCTCTCTTCCTCCTGATTATCGCCATTGCCGGCTGCGGCCGCAAGGAACGGCTATACCCTTTCGGATGGACAAAGACCGACCCGGCTTTCGATTCCCTGACAGTCAGGACAGAATACGCCTTTCTCGAATTCGAGCCTGACAGCGTAATCGAAGCAAATGTCGAGAAGATGAAACGTCTTGCCGACGCCGATCCCTCAATGCCGGAGAAAATGTCGCGCTATCACTACTGGCACGCCCGGCTGCGGTTGCGTCATGTGGAGATAGATGAGGCGATGGATGAATTCCTTGTCAGTCTGGCAATGACCGATTCAGCACGTTTCCCTTATGATGTGG
>JAIDPP010000360.1 GCA_029062725.1 Muribaculaceae bacterium
GCCGTGGCTATAGCCATAATCATAAATATCTACCGGAAACTTGGAAACACCGATATTAACTCTGCAAAAGAAATGCGCCACTGATGTGTCAGAGGCTAAAAAGATAAAAGTATGGGCATAACACTTCCTATATTGATTCTTGCTATTCCTTTCACTATGTTTCTTGTGTTGGGAATCGGCGGTGTGAAGATGCCGCGCAAGGTAGCCGGTGTAATCGGTATCCTTGCCAACGCGACACTTCTCGCCATCTGCTATACTGTGGCGTTCCGCTATTTCTTCAGCGGAGACTCCCAGTTTATTGATGCCGAAGGTGTGCGTCAGCAGCTTCAGGTTTTTGATGTGACGTGGTTGGCCTTCACCGAGCGTCTTGTGGTGAAGATCGGATTCCTACTTGATCCCATCTGCGCCATGATGCTTGTGGTTATCTCCACGATCTCCTTCATGGTTCATCTCTACAGCTGGGGATATATGGAGCATGAGCCGGGATTTCAGCGTTATTACGCTTTCCTTGCTCTCTTCACATTCTCCATGCTTGGACTTGTTGTAGCAACCAACATCTTCCAGATGTATATTTTCTGGGAGCTTGTGGGCGTCTCCTCGTTCCTTCTGATAGGTTTCTTCTACAAATTGCCGTCTGCGGTGTCAGCTTCCAAGAAGGCATTTATCGTGACCCGTTTCGCAGACCTCGGAATGTTGCTGGGTATCTTGGTACTAACCTTCTATTTCCCGACCTTCAACTTCATCGATCTAACGCATAACACAGGGAATGTGCTCGCATCAACAGGTGGAGCAACTTTCCTTGGAGCTTCGGTGTTGACATGGGCTCTCGTGCTCATCTTCACGGGAGGTATGGGTAAATCCGCCATGATGCCTCTTCATATATGGCTTCCCGACGCTATGGAGGGTCCGACTCCGGTATCCGCGCTTATCCACGCCGCCACAATGGTCGTTGCGGGTGTATATCTTGTAGCCCGCATGTTCCCCCTCTATCTTTTGGAGGAAGCATCTTTGCAGTTCATCACCTGGATAGGTGCCATCACGGCCTTCTACGCGGCGGTAGTGGCCTGCTGTCAGATCGACATCAAACGAATCCTGGCTTTCTCCACAATCTCCCAGATCGCCTTTATGATGGTATCGTTGGGTGTTGCTCGTCCCGATATCCATGAGGGACTCGGCTACATGGCTTCAATGTTCCATCTATTCACTCACGCCATGTTCAAGGCTCTCCTTTTCCTTGGTGCAGGTGCGTTGATCCATGCTGTACACAGCAACAACTACACAGCCATGGGAGGTCTTCGCAAGTATATGCCTATCACTCATTGGACCTTCCTTATAGGATGTCTGGCGATCGCGGGCATCTGGCCTTTCTCAGGTTTCTTCTCCAAAGACGAAATGTTGAGCGCAATGTTCTCCTATTCACCCTTCTGGGGTTACTGGATGACTATGGTGGCCGGCCTTACGGCATTCTATATGTTCCGCATGTATTTCCTTGTATTCTGGTGGGAGGAGAATCCCCATTACAAAGAACATAAGCCCCATGATTCTCCCTGGCAGATGTCGTTGCCACTTATTATCCTCGCGGCGGTATCATGTGTAGCCGGATTCATCCCCTTCGGACATTTCGTTACATGGAACCGTGAGCCCTACGACATCCACATCAATCCGCAAGTAGCGGCTACCTCGCTAACTGTAGCGGTCATCGCCATAGCTTTTGCAGCCTGGCTCTATCTCAAGAAGAACGACAAGCCCTCCCTTATGCGTCAGGCTCTTCCTGCGCTCTGGACAGCCGCACACCGCCGTTTCTATTGGGATGAGATATATCTCTTCGTGACCCGTAAGATCATCTTCGGAGGAATCTGCAAAGGGATCGCATGGTTTGACCGTCATGTCATCGACGCGACAATGGATGCATTCGCTTCCATGACCCAGTTCCTCTCCGTAAAGATCAAGGGGATGCAGAGCGGAAGTGTCCAGACCTACGTCGTGTGGTATTTCCTCGGCGCACTTGTTCTGGCGGCCATCACGTGGATTTGCTTATTGTAACACCTTCATATTGCTTACAGCTAATAACAACACATCATGTTTAGTAACATTTTAATCTGGTTTGTAATCGTCCCCGTCATAATGATGATCGGACTGGCATGTTGCGGCAACAGCAATATGAAAGCGATCCGCGGGGTGATGGTGGCAGGCTCAACAGTGCTTCTGGCCATGTCTATATGGTTGGTAGTCGATTTTCTTGGTCTGCGTGCCGCCGGCGACACATCCGAAATGCTCTATATGGGTAGCTGGATGTGGTATGCACCTCTAAATATTCATCTTGCAGTGGGAGTTGACGGCATTTCGGTGCTGATGCTTCTTCTCTCGAGTATCATAGTCTTTGCGGGCACGTTCGCCTCCTGGAAGATAGAACCACTGCCGAAGAACTTCTTCCTCTGGTTTTGTCTTCTTTCCACAGGTGTATTCGGCTTCTTCATCTCAATCGACATGTTCACCATGTTCATGTTCTACGAGGTTGCTCTTATCCCTATGTATCTCCTCATCGGAGTGTGGGGCACGGGACGCAAGGAATATTCGGCGATGAAGCTCACACTCATGCTAATGGGAGGGTCTGCATTTCTCATGCTCGGACTTCTTGGAATCTACTGGCATGGCACTCCTGAAGGTGGCGTCCACACCTGGAATATCCTTGAGATCTCCCACAATGCTTCGATCGACCCCGGTTGGCAGAATCTTCTGTTCTGCTTCACATTCGTTGGATTCGGCGTTCTCGGGGCGATGTTCCCGTTCCATACATGGTCACCCGACGGTCATGCATGTGCGCCAACAGCCGTGTCGATGCTTCATGCAGGCGTGCTGATGAAGCTCGGAGGATACGGATGTTTCCGTATCGCGATCTTCCTCTGTCCGGCTGCTGCGCAGGAACTCTCCTGGATATTCATCATCCTGACCGGTATCTCGGTAGTGTACGGTGCCTTCTCGGCATGCGTGCAGAATGACCTCAAGTATATCAACGCCTATTCCTCGGTGTCACATTGCGGTATGGTTCTTTTCGCCATCCTTATGCTTAACCAGACGGCGATGACCGGTGGTATTCTCCAGATGCTCTCTCACGGTCTGATGACGGCGCTCTTCTTTGCGTTGATCGGTATGATTTACGGACGCACCCATACCCGCGATATCCGTGAGATGGGAGGCATGATGCAGATAATGCCTTATCTGGGGGTATGCTATATGATTGCCGGATTCGCATCGTTAGGTCTTCCGGGTCTCTCGGGTTTTGTGGCCGAAATGACGATCTTCTTCGGAGCCTTCGAGCATAGCGAGCTTTTCTACCGCATATTCGTGATCGCCGGTACTTCATCAATTGTGATTACCGCTGTCTATATCCTCCGTGTAG
>JAIDPP010000361.1 GCA_029062725.1 Muribaculaceae bacterium
AGGGAATCGTCATCGTTCTCGAATATCACGCGGACCGCATAGATATCGTAGATCTCCTCGAAGGGTATGTTTTTCTTCCGCATCTTATTGAAGATAGAGTAGGCGCTCTTAACCCTTGCCTTGATCTCATATTTGAAGCCGGCGTCATCGAGTTTCTTGCGTATCGGCGCTACAAACTCCTCAACTATTCTCCGGCGGTAGGCCTCGCTCTGGCTCACCTTGGAACGTATCTCGGAATACTTCTCCGGAAATTCATAACGGAAGGCGAGATCTTCGAGTTCGGTCTTTATCTTGAAGAGCCCGAGGCGATGGGCCAAGGGCGCATAGACGTAGAGGGTCTCCCCGGCGATGCGGTGCTGCTTCTCGGGAAGCATGGAGCCGAGGGTGCGCATATTGTGCAGACGGTCGGCCATCTTGATGAGGATTACCCTCACATCGCTCGACATCGAGAGGAGGAGCTTGCGGAAATTCTCAGCCTCAAGGGAGGCGCGGTCGCCGAAAATTCCTCCCGATATCTTTGTCAGTCCCTCCACGATGGAGGCTATCTTCTCGCCGAAAGAGGCTTCGATATCCTCGCGGGTGAATTCCGTATCTTCGACAACATCATGCAGCAACGCGGCGCAGATGGATGTGGAGCCGAGACCGAACTCGGTGATGACTATCTTAGCCACCGCTATCGGATGCATGATATAAGGCTCTCCGCTCCGCCGACGCACCCCCTTATGGGCGGCCTTGGCGAAACGGAACGCGCGCTCGATCTTCTCCACCTTCTTGCGATGGTTACTGTTCAGATAGGCCCGCAGCATCTCCTGATAGGCCTCCTCTATCATCCGGTCCTCGTCGCGGTCTGTAGCTGTCTGATATCCCTGCATAATCTCTCCTTTAGGTTTGATCCATCCTCTTTGCGCATCTCCCGGAGAGCGTTTACCTTTTTGGTCCGGAGGTAAACACACTCTTAATCTACAAATTTAACAAATCCTGAGCAGATGACAAAATATTAGGGGAGCGAATACCTGCACGGTCTTCGCTCCCCGGATTGATTCTGTTTTACACTCTTATTTCCCTATCCTCTTCACCGTCTCCACACGGCCGTCGCTGTAGATAAGGCGCTCCAGATAAATTCCTTCGCCCGGATTCCTTATCTCCACGCCACTGAGGTCATAATACGTTCTGGAGGTGAGTTCCGAGTCCGGGGCTGCGGAGGAGATGCCGCTGTAGGGCGCACCGCAGATCACGTATGATTCGTATGAATATTCGAAGGAATAAGTATATGCAAGCACTCCGCCGGAGATTACCGACCAGTCGTCGCTCACCACCGGGTGACCCGTCATGATCAGATCCATATATTTCTCTTCCATCGTGTCATAGTCGATAGCCACAAGCACATCCTTTCGGAACTCTTTCCTGAGCCACTCCGCCCCTTCGGGATTAAACTTCTCCATATAATCCACGAGGGGAGTCAATTCTGTCGTGCCGGGAGCCACGACGTATGCCAGTGGCGGGATCTGCACCGATGCGAGGGGATTCGGCAGCGGGGTGTTGGTGATGATTGTCCCGTCGCTGAGAATCTGGTCGGGAATGGTCCACAATCCGTCGGAAGTTCCCCCGATCTCGGTCAGCTTCCCGGAGGGAATATCGTATGTGTAAAGAGGATATTTGACCTCGATTTCCGGATATTCCGCATCCGGGTCTGCCGAGGACACATCCTCAATCTCTCCCGAAATAGCAAGCGTGGTGCCGTCGGCATCCATCGCCTGACAGTTCTGCATGAAGAATACTGACTGCGAGATGATCTTCTCAAGGTCGGCGAAATATGCGGAGTATCGAGTGTTATAGGCTGTCGCTGCCTCGTAATAGTCATTTACGTCTTTCTCGTAGGCCTGAGCTTTCTCCTCGCTCATAAAGTCTGTTTCCGCGGGGAAAAGGTCCTGTTGGAAACCGCTCGCTTCCCATGCGTCCATGGCCGCCTGATAATCGGCACGCTGCCGGGCTGTCATGTAATCCTTGGCATCGGGAGCTACTTCGCTAAACTCGCCTGGGTACACCGGAAGTGCCAGTTTGTTGGGGTTTATAAGCTCCTCGGTCGGAAGCATGTAGCTCCATTCATCACCCTCTTGACGGAAAATAACCGGCACGACCGTAAAACCGGTATTATCCTTCATCTGCCCGGCAATAACTTTGCCGTCAGAGCTTACATTAATGGCATAGACATACATAGGAGCCATTCCCATCCAGTCCTTGCGGGGGTAAGGTAGATAATTTACCTCTCCCAAGGTGCCGTCGTCGTTGAGATCGACATAAAAGGGCACGCTCATTGTCTCCGTCTGCTCCGGATTGGTTACATAACCGACAATCCTCTTGCCCTCGGAACTGACGCCGTTGAAGCCGAAGTTCGAGAGGCCGCGGCTCTTCTGGTAGTCATCAAGGGAAATTTGCTTGCCATCGATAAAAAGCACGGCCGTTTCCCCGATGCCGACCATGACGCGGCCGTCGGCAGATATGCAGTTGCCGTTTCCGGGATCGAAGTCGCCGATTTCATACACTTGCCCGGTCTCGGTGTCAAATCTCTCAGTCATACCGCCTGTGCGGCTGAGAATATATTTCCCGTCGGGTGCTATTTTATATGAGTAAAACTCAGGAAGGATGTCGGTATTATTTCTGTCAGCCATTGCACCCGTGGCAATCATGGCACAAAATCCTAAAAGTAACGTATTCCTCATAATTTTTATAAATCAGCAGTTGATGGTTTATTCTAAGGCTTTTATACAGTTGACCGGGGGTATCCCTTTCAGAGAACCCCCGGTCAATATCATCTGATACCGCTCGGCGGTATTTTCAGGTCTATGTTATTTCACCATAACCTTGGCAGCCTTTACTGTGCCGTCGGAATAGATGGTGCGCACGATGTAGAGGCCGTCGGCAGGCTCGCTAACCTCCATACCGTTGAGGTTATAGTATTTGCGACCCACGATCTCAGCATCGGCCGAAACGCTCTCTACACCACTGATATAGTAGCTGTTGACTACGTCAACAACCTTGGCGTTAGAGATCTCGCCGGTTTGGGCATCATAGATATAGGCTATCAGCTTGCAGGCTGCGGAATTAACGTTGGTTACACTCAAGGAAGTGGAATGAGTGTATTCCTCGCCCTGCTTGAATGTCGCAGGAAGACTGTTAGTGAATCCGAAAGCACCTCCGGAAGCAAGGCGGCAAACCTCATTATATTTTATCTGCACCGAGCGTCCCAGTGTCTCCCAACCGTCGCATGCTCCATACTGACCGTTGGCATAGTAGTTGGTCTGACGGAATGGACCTACGCTGTCCTGAGTGAGATAGTAGCCTATGCGGTAACGGTTGTCGTTAGGCATGTCAAATGCGCATTTCACCTTGGTATCTACCGACATCTTGCCTTTCTCATCGATGGAATAGTTGATATCGGTGAAGCCAATAAGCGAGGGGATAGTGCGGTTTCTCTTTACGAAATCATCCATTTCCTTAACCATGCGTTTATAATCGGCATAGCTGAGAGCCTCGATCTCTGTCACACGGTCGATTCTACCGCAGGGGAAGCCCTGTGCATAATTGCTGATCCATGACGAGGTGGAAGGCTGATACATCGGATCAGAAGTGCCCCCCTGGTTTGCATGGATAGCTACCCGGGCGAAGAAGTCGGGATACTTCTCCCCTACATATTCCATCATCACGATGCCGAGAGGACAGAACCCGCACCATGTCCCGGTGCCTTCCTCAATCAGGTGGACACGCTTGAAACCTCTGGAGGGGTCGTAACACTGTATTGAAGAGGTCAACGTATTCTCTTCGCAGGTATTGTCCTCGCCATTTACTTTGGTCACTTGGAACTTCAGAGGCACCTCGAGACCCTCAGTGTTGCAGACAAGTCTATCAAGAGTGAGGATTGCATAATCATTATAAGAGAGCACCGAATCAACCTGGAATGTATCCGACTGAGGTTCGGCGTCACCGATGGTATATGTAAGCTCAAGTGTCTCAACGGCCACACTTGTGCTCTTCACCAGGAAGTTATATTCGAACGCCTTGCCGGGTGCGCAATAGAACGGGCCGGCTATTTCATCCAACTTAACACCGTTACGGGGCAGATTGTCACCTTGCAGCGTACATCCGATACAAAGGTTACCCAGATTCTCGGCATAGTTGCTCCACGCTATATGCGGTTTTTCGGGATCATCGGCGCCATCGACTATACCGTCGGGACCTCCGCCGTCAACTATACCTACCCAACATCCCGCTTCATTCTTCGTGGGAAGACCGTCAACGGTTATATAATAGCTGTTGGCAAGTTCATCGGTATATCTGAAATAATAACCTACATAGAATCCCTCACCGGTCTTGATATCATAGGGGGTGTCGAGGATAATACGGTTGAGTTCGTAGGGCGTAGAGCCAAGCTTGCCTTTCTGAACATAGAAAGGATCCTCATTAAGTCCCTTTGTCAGGAAGACAGTCACATCTTCCAATATGTTTTTGTCTGACGGCTCGCCGTTCGCAATAGAAGCTCCCGGAGTGATGTTGATTGATGTCAACTGGTTGCCGGCGAACTTTGTGGCGGCTTCGGGAGTGAATTCGAAAGCCTGATAGACCGTGTCATTCTCCTCCAGATTTTTGAAGTTCAAAGTTGTATACACCACATCCGCCAAAGAGTAGTTCAGAGAAGGCTCATCGGCTCGTGTCGGAATACTTTTCTGCACCTTGGCTTTGACAGGCGCCTGATTGAATCGCGAATCGGCAGTCGTCATCCTCTTGGGACCGATCGCGAACGCACTCCCGGCTGTCAGGGCCGCCAGTGCTAATGTTAGGAATTTTTTTGACATAAGCTTTACGTTGGTTTTGTTTTAAGTTCGGCAACGGATGTTTATGATGCTATCATATTTCACCCGACTTTATCCTGATGATTGATTCATTGCCTTTATATTTGCAAAGTTAATACTATTTTTGTTTTTCCAATACCTTTTACCATATTTTTTGAATTTTTTCCTGAATTTTGTATGCATACCCGGTGATAGAAACCCGCAGCACGACAGGGTGCAGAAACATTCTTTTTAGATTGCCTCCGCCACAAACATGCACTTTTAATTTATTTTAACAATAGGGTATTTCATATTATACGGCGGATTATTAAATTTGCATAACCGCATCAGAACGGCCGACATCCTCATAGCAGACAATAATGGCCGGCCGTGCGAGTTCTATAATAAAATTGATTCAAATACTTTAAATACTCTCAGAATATGAAACGTTTCGCAAAAATCCTCTTCTCTCTCGTGGCCCTTCTGGTCCTTGCTGTTCCGGCTTCCGCCCAGTTCCCATCCGTTCAGCTCAAGAACCTCGACGGCGCGCCGGTGGACGCTTCCACCCTCTCTAACGATGGCAAACCTTTCGTGGTTAGCTTCTTCGCCACCTGGTGCAAGCCCTGTCTGCGCGAGCTCAAGGCCATATCGGAGGTATATCCCGACTGGCAGGACGAGACCGGTATGAAGCTGATCGCAATCTCCATCGACGAGTCGCAGAACGCCGGCAAGGTGCGTCCCCTCGCCGATGCCCTCGGATGGGAATATGAGGTGCTCCTTGACACCAATTCCGAACTCAAGGCAGCGATGGGCATCCAGTCTGTGCCCCATCTATTCATTATCGATGGCAACGGTAAGATCGTGGAGAACCGCTCCGGTTATACCGAAGGCTCTGAAGACCATATCATCGAGAAAATCCGCGAACTCGTAAAATAAACAGTCCCGTCATAATATTATGAAGCTCCATATCCCTCTCGCGCTGGCCGCTCTGGCTATCGCGCCCCTCTCCGGCCACGCCGGCGACAAGGTGCAGGTCCACGGATCTGTGCAGGCCAATGTATTCATTCCGGATGATCCCGACGATTATAAGCTCGACAAGCCTGTGGTCTTCAACACCTACGCCGATGTCGGCCTTGTCAGCAACTATGTCGATGCGGGTCTCCGCTTCGAATTCAACAAATGGCCGCTGCCGCAGTATCAGGTGCTCGACGGTTTTGCCGGCTGGGGTGTGCCCAACATATACGTGAAGGGTAAATATAAGGGATTGGAGCTTACCGCCGGTGACTTCTACGACCAATTCGGCTCGGGCTTCATCCTGCGAACATACGAGGACCGCGCCCTCGGTATCGACAACTCCCTGCGTGGTGGCCGTCTGAAGGTGAACAGCATCAACGGTCTCCGCCTTACACTCCTCGGGGGAGTGCAGCGCAACTACTGGAAATGGAACCGCCATACCCAGGTATATGGAGCCAATGCCGAGGTGTTCATGCAGGATTATTTCAAGGGTATCGCCGACCGAGGCGCCAACTGGATGGTCGGTGCCTCATACGTGCTTCTCAACGAGCAGAAGCAGAATATCGTGCTATCCGGAACTGACCTCGCCCTCAACCTTCCCAAATGTATAAATGCCGTCGATGTCCGCTCGCAGTTCTCCAAAGGCCCTTTCAACGTGACAGGTGAGTTCGCCTGGAAAGGCCAGGATCCGGAGGCTTGCAACGACTACACCTACCGCCCCGGAACGGCCGCCATGCTCTCAGGGTCTTTCTCAAAGACCGGCCTCAGCGCCATGATTCAGATCAAGCGCACGGAAAACATGGGTTTCCACTCCGACCGCGAGTATAAGGGTACGGAGACGATGCTCAACCAGCTGCCTCCTTTCTCCTATCAGCATACATACGCTCTCGCCACCCTTTATCCCTATTCCACGCAGGATAGAAGAGGAGAATGGGCCTTCCAAGGAGCCTTCGCATACAATTTTAAGCGTAAAACTCCGTTAGGAGGTAAGTACGGCACCAAACTCAACGCCAATATCAGCTACATCAAGGGCCTCCATTATGGTGAGGCTCCCAAGGGCCCCAACGGCTCGATGTGGGGAACGGACGGCCCCTCGACCTCCTTCTTCGGAATGGGCGAGACATATTATTTCGACTTCAATCTCCAGATCGAAAAGAGGATCACAAGCGCCTTCCAGCTGACTTTCATGTATATGAATCAGATATATAACCCCCGCATTCAGGATACGGCGGCCGAATACGGCTATGATGACGTGAAGAGCAATATATTCGTACTCGACGGAAAATATAAAATCAATAAGAAATTCAACATCCGCGGCGAGTTGCAGTATCTCACCACCCGTCAGGATCATGGCGACTGGGCTTACGGACTCGTCGAATTCACCTACGTTCCCTGGGTCACATTCAGCGTCAGCGACAAATGGAACTGCGGAGGAAATCAGGGCCATTATTATCAGTTTGGCGTTACGGGCAATTACAAGTCAAACCGTCTGATGGTATCCTACGGAAAGACCCGCGAGGGTTTCGACTGCTCGGGAGGCGTATGCCGCTGGGTGCCTGAAACCAAGGGTGTGAAGATCGATTACAACTATTATTTCTAATTTTAATTAATTCTTGATGAAAAACAACACTTTATTCAGTAAATCTCTTATAGCGGCAGCTTGCGCGTTGTTCTCCTCCGCCTTCGTTGCCTGCGACAATATAGATGAGGACGACCGCTACCGCGAGGTTGAGGCCGTGGCTGCCGAACGCGCCGTCCTCATCGAAGACTATACAGGCCAGAATTGCGTGAACTGTCCTGATGCCCACGAGGTGATTGAGGCTCTGGAAGAACAATATGGCGAAGATGTGATTGCCGTAAGTATTCATGCCGGCGATGGCTTCGTGATAAATAGGGATATGACACGCTTCGCTTCCGGTTTCATTGGACTCGGCACTCCCGAAGGCGCCCATTATTATAGTCTGAATGAGCTCAAAAGCAACCCCATAGGTATCATCAACGGCCGTGGTGGCGCTCAGGATTATAAATCGTGGGCCGGCGTGGTGCGTAATGAATTGGAACGCCCTACGGAGCTGGCTATCGATCTCTCCGCCACTCTGAATCCTGATAGCAATGAAATTGATATCGACGTGCAGCTCCTCCCTCATGGAGATCTTAACGGGCAACTGTATGTCTGGATTCTTGAAAGCGACATCGTAGCCCGTCAGAAAACATCCACCGGCATGATAAAGGATTATGTCCATAACAATGTGTTCCGGGCGGCGGTCAATGATGTTGACGGCGAATCCGTTTCGCTGGAGTCGGGCGTTCATTTCAATGCAGACTATTCTATCGCGGTCCGCGATAATGAAGAGGAGAAATGGGTGCCGGAGAATATGTCGGTCATAGCTTTCCTCAAAACAGCAAACGGTGTCGAGAATGTGGCTAAGGCTAAGGTGCAGGTCGATTGATTTCAACCTATGTATGAACTGATATGACTCTTTTAAGATCCTATATAAACTGATTTCTCCTTCGGGATAGCGGTCAAGCCGCCCTCCCGAAGGATTTATCGTTTTAATGTATGAGGTTCTAAACAAATCCAAACCGTTTCATTAATCGAAGAATCTATTTTAAAAACAATTATAAAAAATCAAAGACTTATGAAAAAACTTTACGCATTTGCGGCCGCCGCGCTTTTCGCGGTCCTTCCCCTCTCCGCACAGAAGCTCACCTTCTATATGGGTGAAAAGCCTGTTGAGAACGGCTCTAAAGTGGAGTTCAAGGATATCGAGGTCGAGGACTTCGGCGATGGTTTAGGAATGATTACTATGGATCCGAACCTGACGCTGGTTTCAGACATAAATACAAGCACCGTGAAGGTAACCGCTGAATGTACTTCCGGTCAGTCTATCCAGCTTTGCGCCGGAGGCCAGTGTGAGAATGGTAAAAAGATTGTGAAGGAAGGTGTAATTCTCGTCGCCGGACAGAAACTCCCCCTTCTTTTCGAGTATATGGACATGATGTGGGATCCCACTACCCCCGTTCCCACCGATGTCACTGCAGAAATCTCAGCCGTTGACGCGGCCAATCCCAAGACAGCAATATCCTTCACTATCGTTATGAATCCGAAGAATTCAGAAGTGAAGAGCGTGTTCCTTAATGACAAGGCTTTCCGAGCTGTCAAGGGAGGTATCGAATATACATTTGACGCTCCCGCAGCTGTTGCGATCTATAACCTCAACGGAGAGGCTGTAGTGAAGACCACTCTCAACGGCCAAGGAACACTC
>JAIDPP010000362.1 GCA_029062725.1 Muribaculaceae bacterium
TGGTAAACAATAGGCGAGAATGTAATCAAATATTATTTTTGGGGTTTAAAGAATATGAGATGAATAATAAGCTCCCTCTTTATCCTATTGGAATTCAAGATTTCATAAAGATACGTTCAAATGGATATACATACGTTGATAAGACCAGATATATTTATGATCTTGTGAAATTTCATGGAATTGTTTTTCTGAGACGTCCGCGACGATTTGGGAAAAGCCTTTTTCTCTCAACCCTGCAAACTTTCTTTGAAGGTAAGCGAGAATATTTCAGAGGGTTGGCAATTGATTCCCTTCCGGTGGAGTGGGATTCATATCCTGTTCTTCATTTTGACTTTAATGCCAAGGATTACAACCGTCCCAACGCACTTGAAGAAATACTCAAATCATATCTTGACATTTATGAAGAGAAATATGGACATACGGGATATGATGCCCCTGATGACCGCTTCCGAACGTTGATCAGATTGATAAAAGAGAAAACAGGAAAAGATGTTGTTATATTGGTCGATGAATATGATAAACCGCTGTTATCAACAGAAGAGCATACAGAGGAACAAGAGAGAAACAGAAGTATATTAAAGGGATTCTTTGGTGTGTTAAAGACAATGGATCATTCCATCCGTTTTGGAATGATAAGCGGGGTGGGAAGATTCTCAAAAGTGAGTATTTTCAGTGATCTGAACAACCTGAAAGATATTTCAATGAGTAATGAATACTCAGATATCTGTGGGCTCACCCAAAAAGAATTGGAAAAATTTTTTAAAAACGGAATTGAAGAATTGTCGTTAAATAACGAACTGACATATCAAGAAGCTTTGGAAAGACTAAAGCTCACGTATGATGGTTATAGATTTTCAAAGGCGGGTTCAGATCTTTATAATCCCTTCAGTGTACTGAATGCCTTATCCGATAAGGAATTCAGATTCTATTGGTTTCACACCGGCACCCCTACAATGTTGGCTCGGATGGTAAAAAAATGGGGGAGGCCTTTTGAGGATCTTAACCATGAGTGGCGGAGCGAAGAACAGCTTACGGATCTTGTGGTTAATAACGATGATCCTGTTCCTCTCATGTTTCAAACAGGTTATCTTACTCTAAAAGGATTTGATAGAGAATTAAATGCCTACGAGTTAGGGTATCCTAACTTGGAAGTTGAGAAAGGATTTCTGGAACATTTAGCTCCTCTTTATTTCACAGATAAGGTTTCAAAAGCGGATTTCGACATGATTCGTTTTCGGAGATATGCCTTTGAAGGTAAAATAAATGAATTCATGACCCTTCTTTCATCATTTATCTCAGATATACCATACAGTCAAAGAGTGGGAGGAGAAAAATTTTATCAAAATGTATGCTACATCCTTTTCACATTGCTTGGGTTTTATGCTCAGGTAGAGCGGCACACATATATAGGAAGGATTGATTTTGTGGTTAAAACAACCAAGTTTGTCTATATTTTTGAATTTAAGTTCGGAGGCACTGCTGAGCAAGCTCTGAAACAGATAAAGAATAAGGACTATTCCGCTCCCTTCCGCATGTCGGAAAAGAAAATACTTCTTATAGGTGCGAATTTCGATAAAAGAAAGCGCAACTTAGGAAAATGGATAGTGGAAGAAATTTGATTTAAAACTTCTCTCATGATCACAGAAAAAATAGTAAGAGGCTATTTCAGATCCTCATTCTGAAATAGCCTCCTATTGTGTAATTAGCGACTTTATATCAGTTTCTTATACCTGATACGGTGGGGAGTATCGGCGCCACCATCGCGTTTCTTCTTGAATTCCTCATATTCGGAGTAGGAACCCTCATAGAATGTGACCTTGCTGTCGCCTTCAAAAGCGAGGATGTGGGTGGCGATGCGGTCGAGGAACCAACGGTCGTGGCTAACCACTACTGCACACCCGGCGAAGTTCTCGAGACCCTCTTCGAGAGCACGGAGAGTGTTGACGTCTATATCATTGGTAGGCTCGTCAAGAAGCAGAACGTTACCCTCCTCTTTGAGAGCCATCGCGAGATGGAGACGGTTTCTTTCACCACCGGAAAGCACCCCGATTTTCTTCTCTTGATCGGCACCGGTGAAATTGAATTTGGATAGATAAGCGCGTGCATTCATATCACGACCGCCCATTCTGAAAGTTTCCACGCCTTGTGAGATTACCTCGTAAACGCTCTTTTCGGGATCAAGATCTTTATGGTTCTGATCCACGTAAGCCACCTTTACCGTTTCGCCAACATGGAACTCACCGGCATCCTGTTTCTCCTGCGCCATTATGAGGCGGAATAGAGTGGTCTTGCCCGCTCCGTTGGGTCCGATTACGCCAACAATACCGTTGGGCGGAAGAGTGAAGTTGAGGTCATTGAAGAGCACCTTGTCATCGTAGGCTTTTGCCAGATGTTCCGCTTCGATCACCTTGTTTCCAAGTCGTGGACCATTGGGGATGAAGATTTCAAGTTTCTCCTCGCGCTCCTTCTGATCCTCGTTAAGAAGCTTGTCATAGCTTGAAAGACGAGCCTTCCCTTTTGCCTGTCTTGCCTTCGGAGCCATGCGGACCCATTCCAGCTCACGCTCGAGAGTCTTGCGTCGCTTGCTCGCCTGCTTCTCCTCCTGAGCCATGCGCTTTGTCTTCTGATCGAGCCATGAGGAATAATTTCCCTTCCAGGGAATTCCCTCGCCACGATCCAACTCCAGAATCCAACCGGCCACATGGTCAAGGAAG
>JAIDPP010000363.1 GCA_029062725.1 Muribaculaceae bacterium
AGACCAACAAGATTAACAGGCAATGAATATATCGCATAATACATTTATTTTATATTTGAAAGAGTCCGCCATCGGGAATTTCCGGCGACGGACTCTCTGATTATAGTGTCAAATACAGCTTTCTACGGGAGATCCCATCCGAAGCTCAACTGATCTACATAAAGGACAGCTCCCGTGCCTCCGGTGAAGTAATCACCATATTTGGATGTGGCGCAAGTAATCTGGAGATAAGTCGGCACACGTGAGGTGTCGCGGTAATCGAGTTTGATCTCAAATTCCTGATAATCCTCCATTGTTCCGCTATATACCAGTTCGCCGTAGGCTATGACAGAAGCAGCATTTTTATCAAACAGCTGACGGTTCTTTGGATTGGTCCGGATCTCGAAAGGCGCGGTCCAATCGGCCAGTGCCACATATATATGGCAGCTGTCGGGGCGCCCTTTAAGATAATCGAATTCCGCAGAGACGTAATCAATATTAGCTGTCTTATACTGGTAATACCCCTTCAGGACTGTCGGGCGCAGATTGAACTGACGTCCGAAATCGAGAATACCGTTAGTGCCGTCCACTTTGGCAAACTTACCCGTAAATATAGATCCGGCGGCGAGTTTACCGATACCGAATAGCCCGACAAAACGGGTATCGAGCATAGCCGCGCGCCCCTGTCCTGTCGGCGTATGGTCTGTCGGCACGGCATTGTTCTGTCCCATAGTCGCCGTTCCGGTGTTACCCGTATCCCAGTACTGTTCGCCTCCTTCGGCGTATGGGAACCAGATTTTTCCATCAAGCCACCAATCCTCGAAATCACCGTTTGGAATATCCGCTGTTCCTTGTGTCGTCACTTTCACGACATTGCCCTTATCCGTTCCGGCTACCGCACGGACGCTATATTCCGTCAGCGGTTTCAGATGCGGAATCGAAGCAGAGAATGTTCCCTGATTCTGAATCACTCGGCTTTGGTCGAGCGGTGTCCATTCGGTTTCCCCGGCTTCGCGGTATTCAAAGCCACCGGTCAGATCGGAAGGACATGTTCCGTAAGCCCAGACCACTTCCGACCAGGCATCTACCGAAGTAGTTGAAACCACAAGATCGGTCATCACCGCGTAAATGGTCCATATCTCCGTGCGTCCGTGAGCCGTCACCTCCACACGCAATGGATATGTCAGGTCAAGAGGACCCGGCTTGAGATCCGGCACCATAGTGGTTATCTCCCTGGGACCGAGCTTCACGCTCGTGAGGGTGAGATCAGCGAGATCCGTTCCCTCCGGGAGAGAAACGATCACACGATGGCCGATAGGATCCACCACCGTCTCTCCCACCTGACCGTCAACCGTGAAATAGCGCTCTATGTCCTGACGGGCATAAACCGCCCAGTAATAGGTCTGATACTTTGTCAGCGGCACAATCATTGGGTTGGTCAGGTTAAATGTCCCTTCAAGAATATCGAAATCCACCCTCGCACCCGGAGTAGTGGAAAACTCCGTAAATTTCACGTTCTCTATATCCACGATCTCATCGAGATAAATGGTGACGTCAAAAGCAAGCGAATCTATCACCGAAGGCTTGATTTCTCCCTCGGCCACAAGCGAAGTGATCATCTGCGGAATCTTGGGATAAGGAATATCGTTCTCGATACACCCCTGCAACGAGAAGAGAAGGAGCACGGAAAGGCAGCTCCATATATATTTAATGCCAAACTCTTTCATATTTCCTCAGAATAAGAAGTTGTTTAAACTTATTTTTTATTCACATTTGCGAGAGATTTTTGAGCTGATTTAGTCACTCGAAGAGGCAGCAA
>JAIDPP010000364.1 GCA_029062725.1 Muribaculaceae bacterium
TTTCATTCTCTAAAGAGGAGTTCGACTCTCCTATGGACTACTTCCCCAAATCCATCCTATCCCCGAGACCGGCTGTCGTTTTAATGACTGTCGGTCTCAACCTTTTTAAATCCTATGATTCAACGACTGCTTTTCCGCCTCTGCGCTTTATGCGCCCTCCTTTCGATCACCTCCCCTCTCGGAGCACGAGCCGAATGGAACGACTCTATCCGCTATCACGGTGAAATCGGAGCTACATTCTCCGCCGGTCAGCACACACCATTCTGGATGGCCAACAACAAGTATGGTTTCTCCTCGATAACCCGCAACAACGCCTGGCTGCGGCTGGGAGCATTCCATGATATGGATACGACGCGGCGCTTCACATGGGGGGCCGGAGCGGATCTCGCGGTAGCGGCAAGATTCACTTCCGTTTTCGTGGTGCAGCAGCTATATGGCGAGGTGAAATACCGATGTCTTAACCTTATGATCGGAGCCAAAGAGCTGAACGGATTCATGGAGAATAATGATCTCGGCTCAGGAAACCTGCTCTTCTCCGGAAACGCCCGCCCGATTCCGCAAGTGAGGGCAGGAATATTCGACTATGCCGATTTCTGGGGCACAAAAGGATGGTTCGCGGTGAAGGGCTATCTCGCTTTCGGAATGACTACCGATAACCGGTGGATCAAGAGTTGGGTGGCCGCGGACGCTGCCTATACCCTGAACACTCTCTATCACTCCAAGGGGATAGCCTTCAGGGTAGGAAACACGCGCGTATTCCCACTCTCTTTCGAGGTCGGAATGGAGATGGCCACACAGTTCGGAGGCGATTACTATGATGACGGCCGTCTGGTGCGCAAGATGCCGAGAGGCTGGAAAAACTGGGTGAAGGCCGTAATCCCTATGAAAGGCGGAGGCGACACTCCCACGAGCGATCAGCTGAACGTGGAGGGAAATATGCTCGGCACCTGGAATTTCGCCCTTGCCTGGAATCCCGCAGCCGACTGGAGCGTGAAGCTCTATTACGAGCATTTCTTCGAAGACCATTCGATGATGACTTTCGACTATCCCTGGAAGGATGGCCTCTACGGAGTGAAAGCACAGCTGCCGAAGAACAGATGGGTTTCCGAGGTGGTCTATGAGTTTCTTTATACCAAAGATCAGGCCGGACCCGTCTATTGGGACCACACCGACAAAATCCCCGAACAGGTCTCCGGTGTCGATAATTACTACAACAACTATAACT
Source organism: Muribaculaceae bacterium (assembly GCA_029062725.1). Taxonomy (GTDB): domain Bacteria; phylum Bacteroidota; class Bacteroidia; order Bacteroidales; family Muribaculaceae; genus Lepagella. Next base: position 1,226 of record JAIDPP010000364.1, read on the forward strand.
ACAACGGCTGGGAGCACTGGGGAATGGGTATCGGAAATCCTTTAGTGATCTCCCCCATCTACAATCCCTCCCATACGCTCGGCTTCAACTGCAACCGAGTATGGGGCCATCATCTCGGGATCAAAGGGGAGCCTTCCTCCCGTATCGGCTACCGCCTCCTTGCTTCCTACTCCAAAGGCTGGGGCAACTATGGCGCGCCATTCGCCGATGCGAAGAGCAATTTCAATCTCCTCGGGGAAGTCTGCTGGCGTCCGGAGAAACTGAAAGGCTGGGAAGGGACACTCGGGTTAGGCATGGATGCAGGGTCGATGCTTGGAAACAGCTACGGCATATCCCTCAAGATCGCCAAGACCGGTTGGTTCCTGAAATGATTCCCTGTGAAAGCCGATGATTAAAACCCACCAAACCGAATAATCCGATGAAATTCATTAAATATATCTTCTCCGCCGTTATCCTCTTTGCAGCTGTCTGCGCCATCTCCTCCTGCCGAGTGGCCTCCCATAACGGAAAACTCGACGGACAATGGCAGATAATGTCGATCGAGGAGACGGCCACGGGCCTCTCTGCGGCGCCCGAGACACGGTCCTACCTCTGCTTCTACCTCCATATCCTTCAGGCCTACGGACCGACCTACCGCCTGACGGCCAATATGACCTACGACAAGGAGGAGGAGGTTCTGACAGCGGATTTCCCTTACATTTCCCAGGGGGATGTCGATAAGAACCTGAAGCCTTACGGTATCTGCTCGAACCCCGTGACGATCGAAGTGGTGAAGGCCGACAGCAAGGAGCTCGTGCTCCGCACTCCCGAGACCGTTATCACCTGTCGCCGTTTCTGAACCGGAACGCCCCATGCTTCTGCCTTTCATGGTGCCCGGTATTCCGGAGGCCGGATGCGATGAGGCCGGCAGAGGTTGCCTCTGCGGGCCTGTGGCGTGTGCGGCTGTTATTCTCCCGGAGGATTTCCTATGCGAAGAGCTGAATGATTCCAAACAGCTTTCCGCCAAAAGCCGGGAGATGTTGCGTCCTGTGATAGAACGCGAGGCTCTTGCCTGGGCAGTAGTAATGGTCGGTCCCGAGGAGATCGACCGTATAAATATCCTCAAGGCTTCGATTGCAGGAATGCAGCGGGCCATTGATGCGCTTGAGCTGCGCCCGCGTCATATTATAGTTGACGGCAACCGATTTACCCCTTACCGAGACCCTGAATCATTCATGGAGATTCCGCATACCACTGTCGTTAAAGGCGATGGAAAATATATGTCGATCGCGGCCGCCTCGATCCTTGCCAAGACCCACCGCGATGAGCTTATGCAGGAGTATGCCCGTCAATACCCCGGATATGGTTGGGAACGCAACGCCGGCTATCCTACCAAGGAACACCGTGAGGCTATCTCACGGCTGGGAATAACCCCCATCCACCGCAAAACCTTCCGAATGTAATGATGATGCAGCTGCTGAAATATATCCCTACAATCATATTGTCGCTCCTCCTTCTCATCATGTTGCAAGGTTGCGACCGCTATGACGGCAACCAGGTTCTCAACGGATTGGCCGAGACTCTCAATCGTCCTGACCTCACTGTTGACGAAGCTACAGGGATTCACAGCCGCCTCGCCGCCATCAGCTCCGATTCCCTCACCGAAGCGGAAAAGCATTATCGTGACTTTCTGATCATAAAATCGGCCGACAAGGCTTACATACCGCATACCTCCGACTCCCTCTTCCTGACTGTCCGCGATTTCTTTGAGAAACAAGACGATGACACATTCACCGAGACGCTTTATTACGGAGGCCGCGTATATTCCGATATGGGGGTATATCCTATGGCGCTTGAATATTATCAGGAAGCAATCAAACGTCTGGACGGAGATGACCACCATATTGCTCTTCGAAGACGACTCCTTAGTCAAACGGGGAGATTACTTTCAAAACTGGGAATATACAACGAGGCTCGAAGCTACGTAGTAAAAGCCATCGAAATAAACCGTTGCTTAGACGATACTCTGAATCTGATCTATAACTTCGAACTGGCCGGTGATATCGCGTTGCGGATGGAGAACTATCCTGAAGCTATAAGTAATTTTAACCGAGCAACAATTATAAGCCGGGAACATTATCCTATAGAGCATGATTTCAATAGATTCCGGCTTGGCCATGCCTTGTTTTTAAAGGGCGACGCACCGGAGGGACTGCAAATCATGGAATCTATCAGGAATGATGACGACAGTATGAGGGTTAATTTCACTTTCCCCGTGCTGGCACAGGCTTATTTGGAGACCGGCAGATCGGATTCCGCTTTAAGGTATGCAAAGAAAATGATAGCATTGCCAAATTCTCAGAATAGGAAATTCGGTTATAGAATTCTTCTATCAGATTCACTACGTCCCCGGCTTCCCCTTGACACTGTCAGAGAGTATGTCGAAAAACTTGACTGTTTGCTTGCGACTGCCAAGGAGGAGAGCATGATGGAGACGGCACGCCTACAACACACAATGTATAATTATTCGGTACATGATCATGCGCGTAACCTTGCTGAAAAGGAACGGGATAATTTGAGGTTTTGGCTTGTCGTGGCGGTAGCCGTGTCTGCTCTCCTGGGACTTGCCATAGCAATAATATGGATCCGGAAAAAGAAACATACATTGGATTTCTTGAAGACAATAAATCGAGGGATAAGAGACTTGGCCAACGGTGAGAAGACAGACAGCAAGAATGAAGGTGGCATAGGATCCGAGACTGAGGTGTCCGACAACGCGGCTCAATCCGAGTGCGGTATTGTCAAGGCAATGGAGTCAATGACAAATCGGGAAGAAAATGAGTTGGTAAAACTACGAGAGAATCTTCTAAGTCTGTGTGTATTGGCCGAAAAGGGAAGTTATATCGATTCACTGCCAAAAGATTTTCTGAACTGTGATGTCTATAAGAGAATTAAGGAGAGGATAGCGGAAAGTATGCCTTTAAAGGAGGATGATATATTATGGGAAGAATTATGGGAGGAGGTATCGACATATTTTCCCTTCTTTAAAGATCGCCTGTGGCTACTATCCGGAGGCACATTGACTGTGGCGGAGGAAAGGACCGCCCTTATGGTAAGATGTGGTTTCAGGATAAAAGAAATGGAGGTAGTGTTTGGCAGGACAAAAGGTACCTTTGTCTCACGCCGAGATTCAATCTCGATAAAGATTTTCGGAGAGAAAAAGGGGTCTAAGATCATCGACCGATTTATAAGAAAACTGTAGGTAAGGCAGAGTCTCGAATATAGAAATAGCAATGTAAAGGAGTAAATTGTGCGGAAAAAGTACGGAAATTGTATGAAAAGTACGGAAAAAGTACGGAAATGCGACCTGTTGGCATTTCCGTACTTTTTCAATGAAGGGGTCTGAAATGAATTATTATCTTTGCAAAAAAAATGACATTATGAGGCAACTAATTTTTATTTTGATGGTGACATTCGCTATTGGTATATTGCCGAAAGAATTTGGCAATTCAGCTTCCGCTGCTTATCCCACATACAGACCCCCCGTATCAATAATTGTGGGAAAGTTCTTACCTAAAGATGATGAAATTCCAGAAACACCCGTTAAGGGAGATCGGACACCTTCTATGCGTATTCCGGTGACAATCTCGATGGATTGGGTAGAGATCTCCGGAGTGGATTCCAACGATATCCTTACATACGGGATTTATGACCTTGACGGAGGCTGTATGGGTATCTTCAATGATGCACCATCTTTTACCGACATCTTCTTTTCCCTCTCCGGAGAGTATGAACTTCGCTTCACTACCGATGAATATTTATACATCGGATATGTGGAATTGTGAATGAGTAACTTGTCTCATCATTCATGTAAATAGAGTAAAGAGACAAATTAATGTTAATCCTTTAAAACAATTTGATTATGGACAAATTTTTTCTTGAAGTGTTCAATCAGGGAATGTCTCCGCAGGAGATGAATGCCGTAAGAGGGGGAGGTGCCGATCCTCTCGGAGTATGTACCTGTTATTCAGGTGCAACCTATGACTGTGGATGCTACTCTGACTATATCTGTACCTGTCACGGAGGTGCTACTTCTCTCGTATGTTCCGCTAACTCATGTGCTTGTAACAGCGCTACCCCCTATAAAGAGTTAGGCAAGCAATAATTGAGCCTTAGTATCGACTTCATGAATAAGAGACCGGTATTAACATCGATCCGGACTCTTATTCTTAAACTTTTTCAACTAAAACAATTTATGGACAATCAGAAACTGATACTTTCGCCTTATACCTTTCTTTTTGAAGATAATGAAGATTGCTACCTCTTCAATTCGGAAAGTCTTTTCTTCTCACGTATTGATAGAAAACTCTACATCAGTCTTTATGACCGTGACCTTGAGAGTCTGGATAAAGATACGTTGGATTTTTTAAAAGAGAAGAGGATTATTATTTCCGCAGAGGAGAGATATAACTGCTATAATCACCTCAAGACCCGACATCTTACCTCCGCTTACGGCGATGATACAATGAGCCTAATCATCGCACCAACAACTGCCTGTAATTTTGCGTGTCCCTATTGCTTTGAACCTAAAAAGAATCCTAAAACCATAACTAAGGAAGTCGAGGATAAACTGATAGAATATATCAATAATCAGACCCATATCAAGAATATATCACTTACATGGTATGGAGGGGAACCTTTGCTGGTTCCGGAGACAATAAGAAGAATCTACGATAGAATTATATCGGAGACAGAAAAGACGATTATTTCCCACGAGATCATAAGTAATACTTTCTTGGTTGACGATGAGGTGATTAAAATTTTGGGAGATATAAAGATTAACACGATGCAGGTTTCGATAGACGGAACCAAGGATCACCATGATGCCACCCGTTTCCTTAAGGCGGACAAGTCCCCCACATTTGAAATCATCGAGAGAAATATAGAAAAGATTGCAAAGGCGTTGCCGGAATTGCATATTTCCATACGTGTCAATATAAGAAAAGAGAACTGGAGAGATTTCGTAGAACTCTACCATAAATATCATGGCGAGGATTGGCATGCCAACATCGGGCTTTATCCCGGCATCATTCGAGAGGACAGCTCGGATGGTTGCCGGATGAAACATTCATGTTTTCAGCTATCCGACCTTCCCGACCTTTACTTCAAGCTTGCGGAAAACGGTGTCAATGTGAACTTCTTTCCCGCTAACCGCTTCAAAGGATGTATGCTTCAAAGGGCGAATGCCTTCATTGTCGGTCCGGAGGGGGAACTTTATAAATGCTGGAACGATGTCAGCAACCCGGAGAAGAGAGTGGGTAGTATCATGGACAACAAGCTTCGCAACTATACACTGCTTATGAGATATATGCATGAGTGTGAGCCGATAAGGACCGAATGTCGGAACTGTCACGTCTATCCCGTATGCGATGGAGGGTGCGGTCAGCAACAATACCGCAACAGATTTGAAAACGGGGAGTTTCAGTTATGCACTCCTTTGAAGGATAAAGAGAATATGAAAAGAATCTTGCTTTATTGCAGCCGCGAAAATCCGAATAAACAGAATAAACGGCTGAACTTCGGAGTTTAATAAAACATACTATTAGAAGTTCCATTAATATTACCGAACCTATGAATAGACGCCTCCCGGCCCTGTCACTTCTGATGGGGAAACTCCTGACGATAGTGTCCGCATTTCTCCTTACCCTCTCATTTCCATGCTCGCTGACCGCACAGACCACCGAGACTGCCGATTCGATTTCGGCTGAAATTCCGGAAATAAACCGGCTATCCACCGATAAATCCGTAGGGTCGGCGACCCCGGATTCGCTGTCGGTTCCCGGTTATGACCTTCAGGAGGTAGTGGTAAATAGCGAGGGTGTTGTGAGGAAAGGAAACCTTACGGAACTCTATCCCGGAAAGCGCGACCGGCGTTTTGCCGCCGGGGCGATCGACGTCCTCTCCAACATGAACATAAGCGAGGTGAGGGTCGATCCGTTGACCAACGAAGTTACCTCCTCCGATGGTCGGCCGGTCAAGATGTTCATAGACTTCCAGCCGGCAACCTCGCAGCAACTTCGCGACGTGCGTCCGCAGGATATACAGCGCATCGACATAATACGAAATCCCACCGACCCGAGGTTCATGGGAGCCGAGATCGCGGCCAACTTCATCATGAAGAAATATGAATACGGAGGATATACCAAAGCCGACGTCACACAGTCTGTGCCGGTTTACAATTCCAATTACGGCCTCTACTCCAAATTCTCCTACCGTAAGATGACCTACGATCTCTCGACCGGACTCGACTATACCCGCGCCGGTAACAGTAATGGAACCGGAGAGGTGTCGCGTTACCTGTTCGACACGGGTGAGGTTATCCGCAACGCACAGACTACCGGCTGCAAGGGCCGCTATCTTGCTCCGCGGGCAACCCTGCGGGCGATCTACAACAAGCCGGGCGTGTCGGTATCGAACCTGTTTGGTTTCAATTTCACCAAAACACGCCCCAATACGCGGACCGGGACCGTGGAGTATTCCTCGCTTTATCCCACCACTACTTACGAAGATAACATGCAGAGCTATACCCGTGGATTTTCATGGAAGGGAAACGTCTTTTTCCCTCTCGGGCGGGGATGGACAATGAACGTTAACACGGGTATAGACTGGGGAAGCAACAGCGACTGGTCGGATTACCGGTTGACAGGGGCCGACCCCATCATAAACGATATCAGGGAGCATATCATAGACGGGGTTGCCTCCGTCAACGCCGGGAAAAGTTTCCGATCCCATAACCTGAATCTCTGGGCATCCGGAGGATGGAACCGTCACAAACTCTTATACCGGACCATTCTTGATACGGATGTTTACCAGCGCAAAGGTTACGGTCAAATAAGAGGTCAGGTCTCTTTCAATTTCGACGGCTTCTCGATCTCCCCGAGCGCGAAGCTGTCGGTGCAGTCGGAAAGAATCAACGACCGCACCTATACCCGCTGGCTCCCGCATACGTTCATTCCCTTCTACCTGCAACTCACGCGCCGTTCCTCGCTCAGCGGCAGCTTTGAGTTCGCAATGGGGGCCGAACCGGCTTCCTCCTATAGCCCGGTACTCGTTCAGATCAACGAAGTGCTCGCCACGCGTGGAAACGAGGATCTCGAGAATTACCGTTACATCAATGCCCGCCTGGGCTACAACCATTACTTCGGTCAGTGGCTGTCGATAAGGGCAGAGGCGAGACACACGCGTAATGACAACGTGGTTGTTTCGGTCTATTCCCAGGGTGTGGCTCCGGGAGGCACACCGATGATGGTGTCCGACTTTATAAACGACGGCAGCACATCCTACTCCACCCTCTCGCTCTCGCTCAATGGCAAATACTTCAGCGACCGTCTGGCTGTAAGCCTGTGGGGATCGATGGGGTATTTCGACCAGCGGGGAGAGAGACGACGTCACGCGTGGTATCCGAAGTTCAACGGGTCGGCGACATACTATATGGGGAATTTCCGTCTCAGCGCTCTCTATTCTCCTTCCAGCAAGAGCTACTTTGCCAACAGCAGTGAGAGGACACCGGCCTATTGGGCCCTTTCTGTGGCCTATTCCTATGATGACCTCTATGTTGACCTGCGTTTCAGCAATCCGTTCAGCCGGTCATACATGAGAAGCGAGGAGTCGTTCTCGTCACCCCTGTATTCCTCCGACTTTACCTATTACAGTCCTACCTACCATCAGTCACTTCGCCTGACGCTCTCTTATTCCATCGGATATGGAAAGAAGCTTGACCGCAGGGACGAGGTCGGAGGCATAGCCGGTCCGGAGTCCATCATCTTGAAGAAATAGAGAGGGTGAGATTGTTTAAGTGGATACCGCAGAGGGATGCCATGCAGTGCGGGGTCGCCTCTTTGGCCATGATATGCCGATGGTATGGGAAAGGCTACAGTGTAGCCGAACTTGAGGGATACTGTCATCCGACAAACGAAGGGGTTTCGCTAAAGGGGATAGCGGATGCCGCTGCTGAACTCGGATTCAAGGCTCACGCCAATAAAATGGATACGGAGACTCTCAAGAAGGCACCTCTTCCGCTGATTCTCCATTGGAACCGGAATCATTTTGTAGTCCTTTATGGGATCTCAAAAAACGGGAAGCGGTTTTATGTCGCGGATCCGGCAAAAGGGAAGGTAAAATACAAAGAAGAGGAGTTTAAAGAGCATTGGATTTACGGAGATTTTGAGAACGAGGGAAGAGGGATAGCAATGTATATGAACCCCGACGATGCAACCGTCAGATCTCCCGAAAAGAAGATAGAAAATATAACGGGGATCAGGAGACGATCTATCTCTTTTCTTTTGGGGTATCTTAAAAAATACCGTAAGGATTTTGTAAAGGTCTTTCTGACACTCCTTATAGGCTGCCTTCTCCAGCCGATTCTCCCGTTCCTGACGCAGTCGATAGTGGATAAAGGGATTCATCATCAGGACATCGGTTTTATATGGCTTATACTTTTAGGTGAACTCCTTATTGTAACGGGATATACAGTGACAGATTTCTTCCGGCGTTGGTTGCTTCTGCATATCTCCATGCGTGTCAACATCTCCCTGATCAGCAATTTCTTTATAAAGCTCCTGCGGCTCCCGATGTCTTTTTTCGACACCAAGCTGCTGGGAGACCTGTTGCAGAGGATCGGAGATCACGGGAGGGTACAGGATTTCCTGAGCGGTCAATTCCTTAACGTGGTGTTCACATTGGTTACGCTGCTTGTTTTCGGAATAATTCTGGCGGTGTATAATCTTACAATATTTCTTGTTTTTTTAGGCGGAAGTATATGCTACGGAGGATGGATAACGCTGTTCCTGCGCAGGAGAAGGATCCTAGACTATGAGTTGTTCGAGCGTCAGGCTCGGAATCAGAACAGGACCTATCAGTTTGTCACCGCCATGCAGGAGATAAAACTACAGGATTGTGAGGAACGGCGGCGTCAGGAATGGGAGGATACCCAGACAGCTCTCTTTGAGGTTAGGATGAAGAACCTGAAACTACAGCAGACACAGGAGGCAGGAGCCATATTTATCAACGAGGTAAAGAATATCTTGATTACCGTTCTGGCAGCCACCGCCGTTATAAATGGGGAGATGACTCTGGGAGCCATGCTTGCCGTGCAGTATATAATCGGTCAGCTAAACTCTCCTGTCGAACAACTGATGGGATTCGTATATACCCTTCAGGATGTAGGCTTATCCTTAGAACGTATCGACGAGATACATAACGGACGTGAAGAGGAACGTGACGAAGGGTTCGCTACTGATTTTCTCAGTGAAAAGGGTATAGAACTCAGGAATATAACGTTCCGCTATGACCGGCATGCATTGCATGATACCATCACCGGGGTAACTGTTGATATTCCGGCCGGTAAAACATTAGCCATAGTCGGGGCTTCCGGCAGCGGAAAGACGACCCTTCTTAAATTGATCTTGGGATATTATCCGGTGCTTTCCGGAGAGATTGTCGTGGCGGGACGTCCCATAGAGGAATACAGCTTAAAATGGTGGCGTCGTCATTGTGGGGTAGTGATGCAGGATGGAGTGATTTTTTCAGAGTCTATAGCCCGTAATATAGCAGTGGGGGATGGAGAGATAGATATAGACCGTGTAAGGGAGGCGGCCCGTATAGCTTGTATCGACCGATATGTAGAGACTCTACCGCTGGGTTATGATACTATGGTAGGACGTGACGGGGTGGGATTGAGTCAGGGGCAGAAGCAACGGATTCTAATAGCACGCGCGGTTTACAAGAATCCTGACTTTATCTTCCTTGACGAGGCTACAAACGCCCTTGATGCAAAGAATGAACGTGAGATCGTAAGAAATCTTAAGGAGTTCTATAAGGGAAGAACGGTCGTGTTAATCGCACATCGTCTTTCCACCGTCAGGGATGCCGACCGGATTATTGTTCTGGACAATGGAAAGGTCACGGAGAACGGTACACATTCCGAGCTTATCGAACTGCGAGGAACCTATTATAACCTGGTCAGGAACCAACTTGAATTAGGCAACTAAAATATAATCAGCAAGTTAATAAAATTTTACGAAGTATATGAA
>JAIDPP010000365.1 GCA_029062725.1 Muribaculaceae bacterium
CCATAGCGTTGTCGTATGCGCGCAGGGCGCTCTGGGCGAGCTTTCCCCGCTTGATACGTTCGGCGTATGATACGGTGTTTACCGTATCTCCGTTGATAATATCGCGTCCCTCTATGATGTCGGTAATACCCGGGATAAACGCGCTCGAGTCATGACGACCCAAGATGGAGAGCATCTTTGGAATGGCGATCTCGAAGATATATTCGTTCTCATCGTTGTCCCAGTCTTTGTCAGGGTTAAGGATGGCTACGGCGGTAAAACCTTGACCTTCGGAGCCGTGGTATAGACCCTCCATAGCGGCGAGTTTCATAGGCTGGTGCTTTGTCACCTCTACAGCGGAGCCGTCACCGGTGTACATCGTCAGAAGAAGGCCTGCGAGGCCGAACCACGCGGCGGACTTGATGGAGAGGAGTGCGAACTCCTCGTTGCGTTTCTTCCACAGGAACCAGCAGCTCACTCCGATCACGAAGACACCGGCGAGTGCCCAGCCGCTGAACACGGCATGGAAGAATTTGTTTACGGCGATTCCGGAGAAAAGACTCCAGAAGTTATCCATCACGTTTCGCATCTGCTCGGGGTCGAACTCCATGCCCACAGGATATTGCATCCAGGCATTGGCCACGAGGATCCAGAGCGCCGAGATGGAAGCGCCTATAGCCGTCAGCCAAGTGGCGGCAAGATGGAATTTCGGGGAGACTTTGTTCCAGCCGAAGAACATCACGGCCACGAAAGTAGATTCCATAAAGAAGGCGAGGATGCCTTCGATTGCCAGCGGAGCGCCGAAGATATCGCCGACAAACCATGAGTAATTGCTCCAGTTGGTTCCGAACTCGAATTCAAGGATGATACCCGTTGCCACGCCGATGGCGAAGTTGATTCCGAAGAGACGCATCCAGAATTTTGTAGCCTGAAGCCATTTCTCGGATTTCGTCTTCAGATAGAAGCTCTCCATTATAGCTACCAGCACCGAGAGACCGAGCGTCAGCGGCACGAATAGCCAATGGTAGATCGCAGTCAGCGCAAATTGCCAGCGCGACCAATCCACTACGGTAGTCAAGTCATTCATAGATTTTATATTTAGGTTAATACTTTTTTATTCCGATTCATTATCGGAGGTGGGAATCCCGGAAGAGGGTGACGCCTGCCGGCTTAGCTCTTTTCTTACATGGTCGGCGCGCGCCTCGTCGCTGTCGTAGTCGCGTGAGAGGAGGTTAGGAAAGAAGATAAGCTTGATGACCACAAAAAATATGAAAAGTTTTATCAGGATTATGGCCCATAGAGTCTTCCCTACGGTCATTTCCCGGAAGCCATCAAGATAGAAATACCATATTTTCTTAAGTTTTTCCATAGTCGGGGTTATAGTGGTGAGAGGGCGCGATGTTCCTGCGCGCCGGCGACGGGAGAGTGTGAGGATGAGGATCCTGAATGGATTCTAAGGTTACTTTCGTGAAAAGTATAACTTAATGGCGAAATTAACAAAATAATTATTAACTTTGCAATGAACTCCTCGGAAATTTTAACAGAACCATAAAAATTTTTAGAAATATGGCACTTTGGTTTGAATGTAAGGTGAGATATGACAAGATGATGGAGAACGGCGTTGTGAAGAAGGTCAACGAGCCTTATCTCGTTGATGCCTTGACATTCACCGAAGCCGAGGCTCGCATCATGGATGAGATGAAGCCTTTCATCTCGGGTGAATATTCCATCTCATCGGAGAAAAAGACCAAGATCGCCGAAATTTTCTTCAACGAGGACGGCGACCGCTATTATCAGGTGAAGGTGAATTTCATCACTCTTGATGAAAAGACGGGGGCAGAGAAGAAGACGGCTTCCCTGATCCTTGTACAAGCCTCCGATTTCGAGGATGCTGTGAAGAAATTCAAGGAGGGTATGGCCGGCACGCTCGGTGATTATGAGATTGCCTCCATTACGGAGACTATGCTTATGGATGTGTTTAAGGCCGACCTGTCGGGCAAATAAGATTTTGGAATTATGAGTATCGCGTCAGAAATAATAAGGCTTAGGCAGGAGTTGCCGGAGGGTGTGCTTCTTTGCGCCGTATCTAAATTCCATCCCGCCTCTGCGATCCGGGAGGCCTACGATGCAGGACAGCGTATATTCGGAGAGAGCCGTGTGCAGGAACTTCTGGAGAAGATCCCGCAACTGCCTGATGATATAGACTGGCATTTCATCGGTCATCTTCAGACCAACAAGGTGAAGCAGATAATCGGAAAGACCGCTTTGATCGAAAGCGTGGATTCAGAAAAACTTCTTACCCTCATCGATTCGGAGAGCCGTAAGGCCGGAGTGGTCACAAGGGTGCTGATGCAGCTTCATGTTGCGCAGGAGGAGACCAAATTCGGTTTCCTTCCCGATGAACTCCGGGATTATTTCAGGCTCCGGAAATTTGAATCCCTCACCAATACGCATATCTGCGGGGTGATGGGCATGGCGAGCAACACTGATGACGTCGCCCGCGTCAGAGCTGATTTCGCCGCCATAGCTTCGGTATTCAGGGAGATATCCGTGGAGATAGCACCCGATCTGCGAGGATTCGATTTGGTCTCGATGGGTATGAGCCATGACTGGCCGATAGCCGTCGAGGAGGGAGCCACGATAGTCAGGATAGGAAGTATGATTTTCGGAGAGAGGAGATAAGAAGGAAGCCGTTGCGCCAGGATAATATGTTGTTGGATATAAAATCGAACTTTTTACTCCTTTCCGGCATTTCTAAATGAGTTAACAATTAATCTACTAATACCTGAGTTTATGGTCGAAACAAACAAGAATCAGAAGCCGAATTTCGCATTGCCTATTGCGATAATGTTTGCGCTCTTCTTCATGATAGCCTTCGTCACGGGCTATCAGAATCCTCTTGGATCGGTTATTGAGAAAATGTCCGACGGCAATAAGCTGATGTCGCAGCTCGGCACCTTCGCCAACTTCATCGCCTACGCCTTCATGGGATATCCGGCGGGAATCCTGCTTCAGAATAAAGGATTCCGCATCACTGCCCTCTGGGCCGTTACAATCGGATTCCTCGGAGTCGCCATCACCTATATATCAGGGTTTATAGCTACGGATTCGACGGCTGTCATCGTCTATCTTATCGGCGCGTTTGTAGC
>JAIDPP010000366.1 GCA_029062725.1 Muribaculaceae bacterium
GGGGGGAGCCGATCTATATTTTCCTTATGATCGTCTGCGTGATAATCAATTATATATGCGGACTCGCCATCTCCGCATCGGAGAAGTCACGAAAATTCTGGCTTATTGTCGGCGTAGCGCTTGATATTGCCATATTGGGTACCTTTAAATATCTTGGTTTCTTCAATGACACCTTGAAATCCATCGGGCTTGACTTGGGAGCTCCGCGTTTGGCACTGCCGATAGGTATCAGCTTCTATATCTTCCAGTCGATATCATATCTGGTAGATGTATATAGAAAGGATTCTCCGGTACAGAGGAATTTTCTGGATCTCCTTCTCTACATCGCGATGTTTCCACAGCTTATTGCGGGTCCTATCGTGAGATACGGCACTGTGGCGCATGAGATCCACGACCGCCGAATAACCGCCCACGACTTCATGGAAGGATCCTACAGATTCTTTATCGGATTGGGGAAGAAGGTTGCTCTTGCCAATATCCTCTCCGAAGTAGCCACTCAGTTTCTGGCAGAGGGAGTGGAAAACCTTTCGGTCTGGGGAGCATGGATTGGAATGGCAGCTTTCTCGCTTCAGATATATTTCGATTTCTCCGGATATTCTGATATGGCGATCGGTCTCGGCCGCGCGATGGGATTCCATTTCAACGAGAATTTCAACCATCCCTACTGTTGCCGCTCCATCACTGATTTCTGGCGCCGATGGCATATATCACTCGGCTCCTTCTTCCGCGACTACGCCTACATACCAATGGGTGGCAACCGACGCCATCAGATGCTCAATCTCCTCACCGTATGGTTTCTCACCGGAATGTGGCACGGCGCGAGCTGGAACTTTATCCTCTGGGGACTCTATTTCGGACTGATTTTAGTGATAGAGAAATATGCTATCCTGAAAGTGGAGCGGTATATCCCTCGTTTCATCATGCATATATACGCTCTATTCATAGTTATCGTAGGGTGGGCGATTTTCTATTTCGATGATTTCGAGAGGATGAAGATGTGGTTCAGTTCGGCTTTCGGACAAGGCTCGCTTGAATTCTCTATAATGGAGGAGACGGCTTTGACCGATAATTTCTGGCTCTGGATAGTAGCCCTGCTTCTATGTATTCCTTTGCGCCGCTGGATTGAGACTGCTGTCGGAAGGCTTATCCCGGCTCATAAAGAAGGGAGCAATTATGTGGATGCGTTTCTGAAAGGATGCGCTTCGATCGTTATTCTCGCACTTTGCGTCACACTCCTTGTAGGAGCTACCAACAATGCGTTCATCTATACAAGATTTTAATATATGACACCGGCAAAACTATATATATGGATGGTATCGATTGCCTTCGTGGCATTGGCTGCAGTGATGCTGCTGATGCCCCGCAGCCGATACTCCGAACTTGAGAAGCGCGATCTGGCAGAATTTCCTCAATTTACGCAAGCCAAACTTGCCGATGGGTCGTATGCTGCCGATATTTCGGGATGGTTCAGCGATACGGAGCCTTACCGCGACCAGTTTATGGCGGCGAGTATGAAGGTGCGCGATGCGATACGCTATTCCTTTGCCGGCGAAGAGGAAGCAATTTCCTTCCATAAGACCGATTCCCCGGTTCCTGGAGCGGATGCCGATGCCGGGGAGAAACCCTATAAGGGTGAGGATCTCGAGGAATATGAGAATCATATCACTGCCGAGGAGAACGCCAAGATCAAAAGTTCGGGAATAATAATCGTTGGGAGCGGCCCTAAGGTGCGTGCTTTGAACGCATTCGGGGGGGCAGCCACCGGAGGTAGTGATTTCGCCAAAGTGGTCAGTGATTATCAGAAGGCCCTTCCGGGAACTAAGGTCTATGCGATGGTCGTGCCCCTATCCTCGGAGTTCTATACTCCCGACAAAGCCAAGAGTATCACTCGTCCGCAACGGCCTTTCATCAAGAACATATATTCAAAACTTGAGAATGGTGCGATGGGAGTGAACGCTTACAATGCATTAGCCGATCATGTGGAAGAAGACATCTATCTACGCACTGATCATCATTGGGCACCCCTTGGGGCATTTTATGCGGCCGAAGAATTTGCCAAGACAGCGGGGGTCCCGTTCAAACCCCTCTCTTCCTACACTAAAAAAGTCATACACGGCTATGTCGGCTCAATGTACGGTTACTCCAATGATATCTCGCTCAAGAATGCTCCTGAAGACTTCGTATATTACACCCCAAACGGACTTGACTACAAGACAACATACTGGATATACAACATTAACAAGAACTATCAGGTCACAGGCGAACGCAAGCCTTACGACGGTCAGTATTTTGCAAAATTCCCTGATGGCAGCAGCGCTGCCTATTCAACCTTCATGGGGGGCGACCAGAAGCTGACGAGGGTAAAGACAGGAGTCGGTAACGGCCGAAGGCTGATTGTGATAAAAGACAGCTACGGCAACGCCCTTCCCGGCTATCTATTCTATTCATTTGATGAAATCCACATTATTGATTTCCGTTATTTCACACGCAATATGAAGCGTTATGCGAGAGAGAACGGCATAACCGACCTTCTCTTCTGCGTCAATGTATTCAATGCCTATTCCTCCGGGGCAGCCTCAAAAATGGCACGCTTCCTTACTCAGGGCGAAAACTCTTTTTCCACCTCTTCATCCCCTTCCGCAGGGCTGAATCCGAACGGTAAGAATAATGAAGTTAAAGAGCAGAAGAACCGGATGAAAGAGAATGATGTGGATAATAAGGAGATAAAAAAGAATAACGCTAAGGAGGATAAAAAGGATAAGAAAGAGTTAAAGCAGGGTGATTCCGGCCAATCGATGGTTGAGGAGAAACCGGTCGTGGCCCCTTCCATAAAGTCCGATCCGGTGAAAGAAATTCCTCAGGTTCAGACTCCTGAAACAACTGCGGAATGAGCAGGCCCGGACTCAAATACGTCTCACCCGGAGAGAGGAGTATTCCCGCCGTGAACAGCGGAAAATGGAATCGCGCTACTAACTATTCCGTGGATTTTGCCAAGGTATTAGGGGATGTAGGAATCAAGCCCTCTGATACAAATACTGTGGAACTGTTCCTTCGCTATGTGACCGGAGGACGATTTCTCTGCGCTGCAAAGCGGAAAAGGAGAAAGACCTCTTCGGAACGGACATACGAAGCATTGTGGATGTTCATTCCGGATGATTGTGGAATCACTCCTCAGGAGTTGGCCGACATTATCGAGCAACTTCCGCTGATATTCAGGCATAAGGAGGCCTTCATGAGTCAGGAAGGGTTTGAGGATATTCTTCCTGGGGTGTTTTTTGAGAAGGAAAATGAGGTTATGAATCCGGAGAAACCGGGAGATTCAGATAAAGCACCGGTAGAAGGGGAATCCGATAAAGAATCACGATCTGAAAAGACTTTTGATTTCGGCATCGCGGAAAAAGCAACCCCAAATCAGGAGGGTTGGAGAGTCGGGTATGTGAATCTGGAATGTCGCGAAGATCTTGAGACCGTTTTAGGATGCGGCTATAAAAGACAGTATGATAATTTCGGACTAATCCTTCTCTGTGATAATCCGGTGAGGGTAGAGTCAATCTTGCCGAGAATCTTTCTTCCTGAGCTGGCGTTAAACCGACAAATGCGTGAGATTAAGGAGGATCCTGTCAGCAATGAGCCGAAGCATGCGGAGGAAAATAGGGAAGATGAATTTGATGCGAAAACGATAGGAGAACCCGCTCCGGAGGAAGGTAAGAATGTTGCTCCTGAAGAGAGTCCGGATGAGGAGCCATCCGGGGAAAAATCGGGAGATGCCGAATCATCGGGGGAAAACTCGGACGCAGTAAACTCAGAAAATGGCTTCCCATTGACAGAACCAGAATTGAAAGAAGAATCAGAAGAACCAAGTGAATCAGACTTTCCTGACGCTTTAAGTCTGACGGGATTGCCCGTTTTATCCGGAGAGGAGAGAGAGAAAGTATGGAAGATGGATTACCGCTCCTTCGGGATAGGTTTTTTAGTGGCCTCGGCATTATTTTTAATCATAATGCTGATGCGATAAAACCCTACGGAATAAAAAGCCGTTAAACAAATAGCCACCATAAAAATATCGACTAAATGAAACCCTTTACGTTCGACCGCTTTGTGCGCCTGCTCATCACTTTGGCTCTTATAGCCGGTTTAATATGGCTACTGGGGATACTTAAGAATGTGTTGCTCCCCTTTTGTCTTGCATGTCTGTTAGCTTATATAATGGAGCCTTGCGTTCTTTTCAATCAGAAACTGATGCACACAAAGAAAAGGGGGGCGGCGGTTACCGTGACACTGATTGACGTAACTATAATTGTCACTCTGCTTATCTATTTCCTGACCCCCCTGATAGAGGGAGAGGTGGCTGAATTGGGGGAGATGATCAGTCGCTATCAATCGCGTTCGGTAAGGATCCCGATGCTTCCCGAGAGTTTCACGGAAATGGTGGAGCAGCGACTGGATTTAGACGGTGTTCTCTCGGCAATAAATAGCGGCAACTGGGGTTCCTGGCTTGATAAAGGGGAGACGATCGTGAGCGGATCGATAGATTTCCTCATGCATTCCCTTGAATGGCTCCTGACTTTTGTTTATGTCATCTTCATAATGATCGACTACCACCGTCTCGGAGCAGGTTTCCGACTTCTTGTGCCGGAAAAATATAAACCGGCAGTGTTCCGGATATTCTCCGACCTGAAGAACAGCATGAATGAATATTTCCGCGGTCAGCTTCTGATTGCCTCCTGTGCGGCGGTGTTCTATTGCATCGGATTCTCAATAGTCGGGTTGCCGATGGCCATAATGATGGGTATCCTTGTCGGAGTTCTGTACATGATACCTTATTTCCAATATATCACCCTTATCCCCGTGGCAGCTATCTGCTTTATCACATCTTTGGGAGGAGGAGCCAATTTCTGGACCATGCTCGGGGAATGCGGACTGGTCTATGTAGTATCGCAATCAATCTGCGACTATATACTGACTCCCAAAATAATGGGACGTTCGTTGGGACTTAATTCGGCCATTATCCTACTTTCACTCTCCATCTGGGGAACACTTTTAGGAATACTCGGTATGGTTATAGCCCTGCCGATAACCACGCTGATGATCGCCTATTATAAAAAACTTGTGATCGAGCGGAAGCCAATCTGGGCTGAAACTAAGCGAGATTAGAGTGGAAATACATAAAGCCGATTAGCAGGAGTATAGAAAGAAAAGTGGATAAATTTATTAATATTGCATATTTATTGTTAAAATACTTTGCAATTAACTTGCAAAACGCTATATTTGCGGATAAAACGCCCTCCAAAGTAAAAGTTTAAGCACGCATCTATAAGCTCCGTATACTTGGAACGGCGTCCATGAACTAAAATATATCAAACCATCATGAATCTTAATAAAATACTGGCATTAGGCTTGCTCGCCGGTTGTTCGGCGGCGGCTATGGCGGTTCCGGCACGTCCGGGTCTCCGCACCTATCAGCAGCCCGACGGAAGCGAAATCACGTTGACGCTCGTTGGCGATGAACATTTCCACACCTTTCTGACCACTGACGGCCTCACAGTAGAACGCGGTGAAGACGGCACTTTCTATTATCTGACAACCGAAGGCCTGACCGATATAGCAGTCCACAACCCCACTATGAGACAATTTGCGGAGAAGGCGTTCGTGAAAAGCATATCGGCGAAGGCTGATCTTGAAGCTCTCCTTGAGGTTAATGAGGAGAGTATAGCTGCAATGAGAGCCTCCACCGTGCCCACCCGTGCCGGAAAGACTCAGGTTCCCAACACCGGGTCACCGAGGGTTCCTATCCTATTGGTAGAATATAAGGATGTCAAATTCAAGGATGCCGATCCTCTGGCTACTTTCAAAGAATTCTTTTTAACCGGCGAGGCCAGTGCGCGCCGTTATTTCGAGGATCAGTCAAACGGTAAATTCACCCCGCAGTTTGATGTGTATGGCCCGGTCACTTTATCAAGCAACCGTAGAGTATATGGTGCTAATCAGGGTGGAACTCCCGGAAAGGATGTCGGTGTCGGTAAGATGGTGGCTGAAGCCGTTAAGGCACTTGACAGTGAGATAGAATATTCCCTTTATGATAACGATAAAGACGGGGAGTGTGACGTAATGATTATTCTCTATGCCGGGGATGGCGAGAACTCCTCACCAAGTCGAGACGCTGCAAATGCCATCTGGCCCTGCCAGTGGTCACTTTCCGGTTCGGACTATGGTCTTCCCCTGAATTGCGACCGTACGGTAATAAATAAATTCGCGGTATTCAACGAGTTGAGCGGTTTTGATCTTAAGAAAATCGACGGTATCGGAACGTTCTGCCATGAATTCTCGCATTGTCTCGGCCTTCCTGATTTCTATGATACCAATTACCGATATTTCGGTATGGGGATGTGGTCACTCATGGACACAGGTTCCTATAACAACAAGTGTTATACTCCGTGTGGTTATAGCGCGTATGAGAAAGCGTTCATGGGTTGGATAGACATTGAGGAGGGTGTTCGCGGCACGCATTACACTCTTCCTGTATTCAACAGTAAGGATGCTTCAAAGGATATAGCAGTGCGACTGACCAATGACCGAGATCCAGATGAATATTTCATCTTGGAGAACCGCCGTCTGCAGGGCTGGGATTCCTATATGCCGGCGGAAGGACTCTTCATTTATCATGTGACATACGATGCGGATGTCTGGAGCAAAAATGAAGTAAACAAAAAAGCCGTACAACGTATGAC
>JAIDPP010000367.1 GCA_029062725.1 Muribaculaceae bacterium
CTATTAAGTCGTCGGCAGCGTCAGATGTGGATAAGAGCCAGAACCAAGGCTTCAAGTTTATCGGTAACGAAACTTGAGGGGACCTAAAAATTATTGATATGAGCAAATTAGTTGCAATAGTAGGGCGGCCAAATGTGGGAAAATCCACACTTTTCAACCGCTTGACGCAGTCGCGCAGCGCTATCGTTGACGACACGGCCGGAACGACCCGTGACCGCCAGTATGGCAAGGTCGATTGGTGCGGCCAGGAATTCTCCATCGTCGATACCGGCGGCTGGGTGGTCAACTCCGACGATATCTTCGAGGAGGAGATCAACAAACAGGTCGAGATCGCAATCCAGGAGGCAGATGTGATTCTCTTCGTAGTCGATGCCTCAACCGGACCGACGGATCTTGACGACAAGGTGGCGGCCATCCTGCGACGCTCCAAGAAGCCGGTGATAGTCGTGGCCAACAAGGAAGATCGCGGCGACGCGAGATTTAATATACCGGAGTTTTATAAGTTCGGTTTGGGCGACCCTATCGGCGTGTCTTCAGCCAACGGTTCCGGCACCGGCGAGCTTCTTGACGAAGTAATCAAGGATATGCCCAAGAAAGATGACGAGGAGGAGACGGAAGAGAATGTGGCGAAGTTCGCCATCGTCGGACGCCCTAACGCCGGAAAATCTTCCCTTATCAACGCCTTCATCGGCGAGGACCGGCATATCGTGACCGACATCGCCGGCACGACACGCGATTCGATCTATCACCGTTATAACAAATTCGGTTTCGACTTCTACCTCGTCGATACGGCCGGCATCCGCAAGAAGCAGAAAGTCAACGAGGATATCGAGTATTACTCCGTGATACGCTCGATCCGAGCCATCGAGGCCTCCGATGTATGTATCCTCATGATTGACGCCACCCGAGGTATCGAGGGCCAGGACGCCAACATCTTCTCCCTTATCCAGAAAAATAAGAAGGGCCTTGTGGTGTGTGTCAATAAATGGGATATCGTGGAGGATAAGAGCCTCAACGCGCAGAAGCGCTTCGAGGAGGCGATCAGAAGCAAATTCGCTCCCTTCACCGACTTCCCCATCATTTTCACCTCGGCCCTGACCAAACAGCGTATCCACAAGGTGCTCGAGACAGCTGTGCATGTATATGAAAACCGCAAACGCATCATCCCGACATCGCAGCTCAACACCTACATGCTGGAGCAGATCGCAATCACTCCTCCGCCAAGCAATAAAGGGAAGTTTGTCAAGATAAAATATATCACCATGCTCAAGGATGCTGTGGTTCCGACTTTTATATTCTTCTGCAACCTCCCGCAGTGGGTTAAAGAGCCTTACCGCCGTTTCCTTGAGAACAAGATCCGCGACCATTGGGATTTCACCGGAACCCCTATCCAGATCTTTATGAGAGAGAAATAAAACGTATTTTTATCAAAAAAATCCGACGGTGTGTCAAAATCCAGGTTTTTGACACACCGTAATTTTTTGTCTCTATCTGTCGCAGCATATCCTCTGCAGAAAAGGTAGGAGTCTATGAGGTGGCATAACTATATTATCCATTCTCTTGCAATAAAGTAGGAATCCGAGACATCGCATAAAGTGGACATATCCTTACTTCTCGTAGCGCATCTTCATCCAAAGTATCTTCATAATCGAATTTACCAAAGTTTTCCATTGA
The DNA here is from genome assembly GCA_029062725.1 of Muribaculaceae bacterium. Taxonomy (GTDB): domain Bacteria; phylum Bacteroidota; class Bacteroidia; order Bacteroidales; family Muribaculaceae; genus Lepagella. Next base: position 1,675 of record JAIDPP010000367.1, read on the forward strand.
GCATCGTAAAGCAAATGAAAGTTTCTTTTCACGCATAAAAATCCACAAACTCTTCATTCCTCCTCGTGTACCGGCCTTGACCTCAATCGGAAGGATATGCATATTGTGTTCCGAAACGTAATCCACCTCAGCCATAGAGTTTTTCGCATTGCGTTGCCAATAGTAGAGTTCATGTCGTAAGTTAGGACTCTTATACTTTATCATCTCAAGACCTGCTATAAGCTCAGCCATTGGACCTTTATTCACAAGATCCATCTCATCTCCGGTCAGAATCAAGTTTGTCAGCTCACCAACCGATGTCTTATGGCAGTTGATTTCCCCACTTGCCTTGCACCTCTAAGCAGGAGTGGTTTATGGCTCGGTCTGTCAGCCCATTCCTTCAAATATGAGTCTATTATTCTTTGGCAATACATCTCTAATTTCCCTTTAAATATATTTATTATCAAAGTTAACCATTATTTATTTGATTCACAAGTATATTTGAAATAAAATGTAATTT
>JAIDPP010000368.1 GCA_029062725.1 Muribaculaceae bacterium
GATCCTACAAGCAGCCTGAAAGTATGTTGAGGATATGCATCGCGAAGGGCGCACAAAGTCTTATAAGTATAAGAGGGGCGCGACAACCGGAACTCGAAATCCGAGGCTTTGATTCCTTCGGCAGTATCGGCCACAAGTTTTACGAGCCTTAGCCTCTCCTGCTCGGGCATGAGCCGCATGTCGGTCTTGAAAGGGTTTTGCGGAGAGACCATCATCCAAACTTCATCCACATCCTCCCTGCCGGCCACGACCGATGCTATCATCGCATGGCCGGCATGAACAGGGTTAAAACTCCCGCCATACACAACAATCCTCATCTCTCCGCCTCTTCTGTGAATTGCCTAATCCTGTCGGCCGTCAGGCCCACGGCATTCTCCAGATCGTCGTTGACTACGACGGCGTCGAACTTGGGCGCGAACTCCATTTCAAAATCAGCCTTAGCCAGACGCTTCTGAATTGATTCCTCGGAATCCGTGCTGCGGAGACGCAGACGGCTTTCAAGTTCCTCTTTCGATGGCGGCATCACGAATATCGCCAGAGCCTTGCCGCCAAAGAAACGCTTGATGTTAAGAGCTCCCTTCACATCGACGTCCATTATAAGGTTGCGACCCTCATGCGTGACACGCTCCACCTCCGACAGTAGAGTGCCGTAGCATGTGCCGGGATAGACCTCCTCCCATTCCACAAATTCCCCATGAGCCGCCTTATCCTTGAATTCTCTCTCGGTAAGGAAATAATACTCTCGTCCATGCTGCTCCGACCCTCGCGGGCTGCGGCTGGTTGCCGAGATCGAGAACCCAAGACGCAGATCGTCATATTCCATCAGCCGGCTTATGATAGTCGATTTCCCGGTGCCCGAGGGTGCCGACAGTATGATTATCTTTCCTTCTTTCATAATACATTGAGCACCTGCTCCTTTATCTGTTCAAGCTCATCCTTCATCCTGACAACGATCTTCTGCATCTCAGCCTCATTTGACTTCGAGCCTAAAGTATTGATCTCCCGGCCCATCTCCTGGGATATGAAGCCGAGTTTCTTTCCCTGACCTTGTCCTTTGGAATCCTCTTTACCTCCCAGGGTCTGGAGAAAATAATCGAGGTGACTGCGTAGCCGTAGTTTTTCCTCGCTGAAATCGAGTTTCTCTATATAAAATATA
>JAIDPP010000369.1 GCA_029062725.1 Muribaculaceae bacterium
TTGAATTATGACGAACAGCAAGCAGTGAATTTTATACGTCAGCTTCTACCAGCAGACAAACAGGCGGCATATACCGACGATGAGATACTCTATGTAATCGATATCATGTATGACTGGTATGAGAAGAACGGCTATCTTGACCTAAGCATGGCCGTGACAGATGAAGAGGAAGCGGACATCTCTAAATTGACTGACTACGTTAGGAAAGAGATTGCACGCGACGGAGAGGTAGAGATGGATCCGGACGATATAGATTTGATTGTGAAAGGAGAGCTTGAGTATGAGGAGTCTCTTGAGGATTTTGTTTAAAGAATTGTTTCCGGCCTTTATGCTGGTCTGTGGCATATCAATGAGCGTTTCTGCCCAAGGGAGGGGTAACGGTACAGGCAATATGCGACATGAAGCCCTTGACGAACTTTCTTTTACCGAGATGATCAGTTCGGTGCCCCTTGATGAAAAGACGGCTGCGCTCATAAGGAAATTTCAGGATAAGGAAGCTCGGGAAAGAGTGCTTAAATCATACGGCCTGTCGCGCAATGGTTGTAATGTCGAGACATTCCGGAATAAGGAGGTACTTTTAATCACGATTCCGGCGTCCAAACTCTTTTATCCCAACTCGACGGAGCTTCGTCCCGATGCGGCCAATCTACTTAATCCGGTGACCCGCTATTTAAAAGAGCCTGACATGTACAGAGTGCTTATCGTCATGCATACTGACAATACAGGATCAGAGGCTTATCGCGAGAGGATAACTGAAGAAAGGAGCACCGCCGTTTTTGATTGGTTTGAAGGAAAAGGACTCGATACCGAATATCTCTTTTCATACGCATACGCTGATGAAATGCCTCTTAAGGAGAACAATTCAATGAGCAATCGCGACACCAACCGTAGGCTTGAGATCTATCTTGTGCCCGGACAGAAAATGGTTGACCAGGCCAAGAAGGGTAGAATGGTGTTTTGAATTGCACTATTGCAAAAAAAATTGAGCCGCCGTGGGATTTCCACGACGGCTCAGTTTATAATGCCACTACTTTACTATTTTAAGCAGCCACATACATCCTAATCCATTCTGTCTCTATAGTCCTCATAGGTAAATTCCTTCAAAAGCACCGGTTCGCCCTCCGAAGGCTTCAACCAGATGGATGGATGCTGGATTCCATTGAACATATTTGTCTTGACTGTGGTATAGTGGTTCATGTCGAGGAGGGTAAGTCTATCGCCGGGCTTTAAAGGACGGTTAAACTTCCAGTTGCCGACATAATCACCGCTTAGGCACGAATTTCCCCCGAGACGATAGACATTATCTGAAACAGCCTCATCAGGAAGAGCTTCTTCAATGTTAGGCCGGTAAGGCATCTCAAGACAATCGGGCATGTGGCACGCAAACGAGGCATCAATAATGGCTGTTTTGATTCCTGCATCCTCTACCACATCAAGAACTTCTGTAACGAGATCCCCTGTCTGCCATGTGAACGCACTTCCCGGCTCTATGATCAGTTCCAACCCTGGAAACTCTTCATGCAACTTGTTAAGGAGTTTGACAAGATGGGCCGTATCGTAATCCTTTCGGGTTATAAGATGGCCGCCTCCCATATTAAGCCATTTGAGCGAGGGGAGGAGATGGCCATATTGCTGTTTGAATGCTTCAAGAACTTTCTCAAGATCATAACTTGAGGACTCGCATAACGCATGAAAGTGCAATCCCTCGATACCTTCCGGAAGTCCGTCGGCAACAGTGTCGGGATTCTCCCCAAATCTTGACCCCGGTACACAAGGATTGTAGATATCAGTTTCAATGACGGAACAATGTGGGTTTACCCTAAGGCCGGGTGAGACAAGTTTTTCCGGGTGTGCGTTATTCCATTCCTTAATCATAGGTTTAAATTTCTCATATTGAGCAATGGAATTGAATGTGATATGGGAAGAACCCTTTAGAAATTCCGGGAATGTATTGTCAGTATAGACAGGGCAATACGCGTGAACATCATTACCCAGATAATCAAGAGAAAGCCTCATTTCGTTCAGTGAGCTGGCCGTGGAGGATTTAAAATATTCGGAAATAATAGGGAAAGTCTTCCAGAGAGCATTGGCTTTAAAGGCCATGATTATCTTTACATCTGCAGCTTCGGCCACGCCTTTAAGTTTCTCCATGTTCCTACGGATTTTATCCTCATACACGATATAATAGGGAGTTTCCATATTTTCCATTCTCCTCCACCGTTG
>JAIDPP010000037.1 GCA_029062725.1 Muribaculaceae bacterium
ATTTTAAATAGATATTCTTTTGCGAATTTAAAAAATATTATTCATATAAACAAATCTATCGGCAAGGCAACGTTCTTACTCCTACCATTATTCTGTCACCCCATGCCTTCTTAAGCCTCTCCTCCACTGAGGATGCAATCACAGAGGCTTCCTCGACACTCATATCGGGACGCACACCTATAGTAACTTCAAAGATATGGTAATGACCATTCATCCTGCTTTTTATCTCAAAGACCCTCCTTACTCCCGGAGTGGACGCCACTGTCATCTCAACTTCCTCACATTCTTTTTTCCCACAGGATCTATCCATCAGTTCTCGGAAAGCGGGGATGAGCATACGCGTCGAGGCTATTATGATGAAAACGACAAGGAGAAGTGATGCTATAGGATCGAGTATTCTCCATTCTTCCCCAAAAAAATGAGCGAAAGAAACACCTATAAGAGTGGCAACCGAGGCCATAGCATCGCTTCTGTGATGCCAGGCGTTTGTCAGAAGGGCCTTAACTCCTGTAACTATAGATCCGTGCCTGTAAAATCTATAAAGAAATTCCTTCGAACACATCGAGACTATGACGACAACCACCGTCCAGATATCAGGCTGAGGTAGAATCCTTCCCTCTGCATATTCCCTTATGGATTCCATCGCCTCAAGAGTGATATGTATAGCTACGAAAAATAAAAAAATGGAAATCATAAAAGTTGAGAAAGTCTCATATCTTCCGTAACCGTATGAATACCGACTGTCAGGCTTTCGGAATGAGATACCTATAAAAAGAAGCATTATAAGATCTGCGGCGAAATCGTTTAGAGAGTGATAACCATCGGCCATTAATGCTTCGCTATGTCCGTAATAACCTACTGTAAGCTTTAAGATCATCAGCAATGCATTGATAAGACACCCTATCAATACAATCCGACGGATTCTCCTGTTTTCCTTACCGGAGGTTTTTGACAACAAACCGCTTAATTCTTCAGTATGGGAATGGTGGAACTTCATGAGGAATATGAGGTGATCTACAACTAATAAGGCGACCGTAAAGGTCGCCTTTAATGCCTTTCTTTTTAATTAATCAGAAATTTCTGCCGAAGCGGTTGTTGACTCTTAAAGGAACAGGCTGCAAACTAACTTCGACACTGCGAGTCAAACGGATGATTTCTTCTTTTAAAGTGTCGATCAATTTCTTCTTCATTAGCTTTTCTGTTTAATGTGATTTCCGATTATATATGGGTTGTTTGGAATTCTTTTAAAAAACTCTCTTCACTTAATAGAACGTATTATAAAAGAAATGGTTCAGAATGAACCTTGTTTTTAAGAAAAATGCAGTGGAATATTCCACTGCATTTTTCTTAAGTTTTTATTTTTTCCTACTTATATCGAAGGAATGAGCTACCGAATCTTTCGAATGCCTCCCTTTCAAGTTCCTCCCTGAATTGAGGAGCGGCTATTGAGATCATCAGCCGAGCGCGTTCGGCAAGATCCTTTCCCCGGAGATTAACAGCTCCATATTCAGTAACCACATAGTTGGTCTGAAATCTGGTTGTAACTACACCGGCACCCTCTGTAAGGACAGGTTTTATCTTGTTAAGACCCTTTCCTGTTGTAGAGAGCATAGCGAGGAATGAAAGACCGCCTTCACTTCTTGATGACCCATAGACAAAATCATGCTGTCCCCCTACTCCGGAAAATATCTTCTTTCCTATGGAATCAGCGCAGACCTGTCCTGTAAGATCTATCTCCAGACATGAATTGATCGACATGACTTTTGGATTTTGAGCAATAATAAAAGGATTGTTAGTCCAGGCAACATCCTTAAATAAAATATCCTCATTGTGATCAAGGAGATCATACAGCGCCCTTGATCCTAAAGCGAGGGAAGCGACAGATTTGCCCGGCATAACCTTTTTTTGGGAATTGTCAATGATCCCTTGTTCAAGAAGCGGGAGCACACCATCGGTCATGGCCTCTGTATGAAGCCCAAGATGCTTATGGTCGCTGAGTGCACGGATTACAGCATTCGGAATACCGCCAACACCAATCTGCAAGGTCGCGCCGTCCGGAATCAACTCCGCAATATAATTGCCTATGCATATCTCCTTCTCTGTAGGAACAGCGGTCGGAACTTCGACCAATGGATCATTAACCTCAACCGCGGCTGAGAGTTGGGAAAGATGGATGGTAGCATCGCCGGGTGTGAAAGGTACGCATGGGTTTATCTGCGCAATAACGCAATCGGCACACTCCACCGCACTTGTGGCAAGGTCAGCGGAAACCCCGAAACTGACGATACCTTCCTCATTTGGCATTGAGCAGTTAATCAGGGCAACATCAACTCGGCATGTACCGTCGCGAAACAGTTCTGGAACCTCTCCTAAGAATCGGGGTACAGTTGAACCATAGCCACGGGCTATCCACTCCCGAACGGAATTCGACACGAAAAAGGACTCCTGATAGAAGACGTCCTTAAGCTCCGGAACACAGAGGGGAGAGGGACGACGTCCTACGGCAAACGCAGAATAAACCGTTACATCATGTAAATCCTTTTCTTCCAAAGCTCTCTCGGCAAGAGCATCAAGGAGAACCTCCGGTATGGAAGTCGAACCCTGTACATATACATGATCACCGCTCTCGATAAGCTTGACCGCCTCGCGGGCGCTCATATATCTTACATTATTTTGCATCTCGTTGAGTTAATGATTGTGATCCTCATTGAATTTCCGCAGATATTTCTCAAGTTTCTCAAAGTCATCATCGTTTCTAAGCATTGAGACACATGCACGAACTCCAGCCTGCTGGCTTCCTGTGGAGGAAAGGGAGATTGATGCTACCCCGTATCTAAGCAATTCAAGCTGAAGCTCGCGATCTGACAGTCCGGGATATCCCACGGTAAAGAAAAATCCGTCGGAGATGGGATTTTCGCCGTCATACTCATAGACAATGTGGAAACCGTTTTCAATAAAACTCTTTTTCGCTCTATTGGCTTTTTCTGCATACGCACGACAATGTTCTATAAAGGGAAGCTCCCCTTTGACTGACTTCTCCAGCATAGCGGCCATAGCATATTGAGCCGAATGGCATGTACCTGAGGACGCGCAATAAAGCACGCCGTAGATATATGCATCTCCGAAAGCCGGCATCTCATAAAACTTCTCGAAGAAAGGATAACGACGGTTATAGACCTGCTCACTCATCGCCACTATCGCGATCCGCTGGCCTGCATAGCTGAATATCTTGGATCCTGATAGAAGCAGGATATAATTGTCAGTGAACCGGGCTACAGTGGCTCCGAACGGCTCCTCCCCGGGCTTGCTGACGTCATGGCGGAAATCCATTCCAAAGTATGCGAGGTCTTCAAGCACTATCACATCATACTTTGTGGCCATTAGCCCGATTATTTCAAGTTCCTCCTCCGTAAGATTGGTCAACGCCGGAGTGTTG
>JAIDPP010000370.1 GCA_029062725.1 Muribaculaceae bacterium
ATATATTATACGGATGAAGAAAATCATTGGTTGGATGTAGTAAGGTATAACATTTCAACAATAGAAGATGAATATAAGCGCTCCCTTGCCTGGTTCGCGTTATTTCAATCCTGCATTATAAAGAGACCCTATAATCTATTCCATCGAAAAAATTTATATGTTCGCCTTATTGATGTAGAAAGAACCTTTGGCAATAAGAAAACATGGGATACACCTTTTGAGACTCATTTCAAGTCTTTTGTAGAAGAAGCCAACCATGCAGTATTTGACAATGGTACGAATTGTCATGCCATAAATAATGACGCGTTAGACATTAAAAACAAATATGATTTAATATATATTGACACACCCTATATTAGTGAAAAGGGAGTTGGCGTAGATTATGCCGATTTTTATCACTTTCTAAATGGATTAGTATTCTATGACAAATGGTCAAGCCTGATTGATTATAACAGTAAACACCACCGACTTAAACGTGAATATAATATATGGAATGATAAAGACAATATTTTGAATGGTTTTAATCGATTAATTGACAAGTTTCAAAACAGCATTTTGGTCTTTTCCTATCGTTCAAATGGCATCCCTTCGATTGATTCTCTGATACAACTACTGGAAAAAAAAGGTAGGCGCAATAAATTGAGTTTCTCTCGTGATATTAAATATGCTTTGAGTGATAGGAACTCGAAAGAGGTTCTTATCATATCTTATCCTTAGTTTGGATTTCCTGGCTCGGATATCCAGTAACACATTTCCCTCAATCGGTTAAGGTCGGTTAAAATTGGTTCTAATGGGAATGGTAGAGGTTAAAGTATATACATGGGGTGCAGATCAGAACGATACGGAGCAGTTTTGGGAGCGCTGGAAACGGGAATTATCGCAGGAAGATCTCCGTTCGGGCGTTTTATAGCAGGTAATGTTTGTCTATCTCTCAATTATTTCTTAATTTTGAAATAGGATATTTCTGTCAAGGGAATTTCGGATGTATATTTCCTTGAAGATGATCCTCCGGCTCCTTCAACGGATTCCACGCAAAACCACCCACTATGGCAACCAATACTATCGACCAAGCCGACAGGCTCAAGGAACTGGGAACAGCCCCTATCTGGAAAATGCTCCTCAAATACAGTCTTCCAGCTGTTGTAGGAACCGTTATATCCGCCGTATATAACATCATCGATTCCATTGTCATAGGCCATGCCATCGACGACCCGAATGTAGTCGCCGGTATTGCCGTGACCTTTCCGGTGATGAACCTCGCCACTGCCCTCGGAATGTTGATCGGCGCCGGTGCGGCCACGAGAGTCTCGATCGTGCTTGGACAGAACGACAGGAAAACCGCAGAGCTTATTTTGGGAAACTGCGTGATAATGTCGGTCGGTATCGGCCTGCTGTATGTCACGGCTTTCGCAATTTTCCTCGACCCAATCCTTAAGGTTTTCGGCGCTTCTCCTAACTCCCTGCCCTACGCCCGCGAGTTTCTACTCTGGGTCCTTCCCGGAATGGTGCTTATGAACATCACTTTCTCCTATAACAATGTGATGCGCGCCTCGGGCTATCCGGGAAAGGCAATGTACACCAACATGATAGGAGCAGGGATGAACGTCATTCTCGCGCCGTTATTTCTTTTTGCGTTTAAATGGGGAATCCGCGGAGCAGCCATCGCGACCGACATCTCAATGCTTGTCACCGCTTTCTTCGTTATGGGCCACTTCTTCAATAAGAAGAATACCCTCCATTTCGTCAAAGGCACTTTCCGTCTGCATTGGCGCATAATCGCCGGAGTGCTCTATATCGGTATGGCTCCCTTCCTCATCAACGTGGCAGGCTCGGCCATCAACGCCATCGTCAACAACACACTCCTCAAATACGGCGGCGACAACGCCATCGCATCTATCGTGGTATTCAACCGTTTCGCCACAATCTTCGTATTCATCATAATCGGTATCTGTCAGGGCATGCAGCCTATAGTGGGCTATAACTACGGCTCGAAACGCTACAGCCGCCTCTTTAAGACCGTAGGCCTGGCCGCAGCCACAGCCGTAGTCATCACCACGATCGGCTCCCTTATCGGCCAGTTCGCTCCTTATCCTATCGCCCGGATGTTCATGCAGAACGAAGAGCAGATAGAGGTTGCCGTCAACTGCCTTAGAATCGTTACTCTCGCCTTCTGGATGGTAGGTTTCCAAATCGTGGCCACCAACTTCTTCCAGGCCCTCGGGAAAGCCGGCATATCCGTATTTCTGTCATTGACACGCCAGATAATCTTCATGATACCGCTTCTTCTCGTACTTCCCGGAATGTGGGGACTTAACGGGGTATGGGGAGCTTTCCCTATAAGCGACACCGCCGCTACATTCGTTTCCGGTGCGATGCTTTTCTGGCAGATAAAGAAAATCCGCAAAAGCATATCTCCCGCCCAACAGCCATGATAAACACGGCGTGTCAGATTTTATAATTTGACACGCCGTCATACTAATCCGGATGACGAGGGATCTGTCAGCCACCCTCCTGTTTATTCCTTCCCGGAAATCTGACTGATTATGGCATCCGCGATACGGCGGTCGTTGGCAAGTCTCGGAATCTTACGCTGCCCACCCAGCTTATGGTTTCCTACGCTGCGCAGCCATCGGTCGAAAGTCCCGGTCGGTACTGTGATCAGCTCCAGACGGTCAAGGAAGATATCTCCTGTACGCTTGGCATCGTAGTCGGAATTCTCTTTCCGGAGAGCATCGTCGAGAAGGTCGGCGAAGCGTTCCGTATCCTCCGGCGCTTCATCCCATTCCACCAGCCACTGATGACGTCCGCGGCGATTCCCCTCCGCAAAGACAGGAGCAGCCGTATAGTTTACAATTCCGGCACCGGTCTCGGCGCACACCGCTGCCACGGCTTTCTCCGCGTTCTCCTCCATAAGCTCCTCTCCGAAGGCATTTATATAGCATTTGGTACGTCCCGCAATGGTGATCTTAACAGGATTGACCTGCGATATCCTAACTGTATCGCCCAGACGGTAACGCCATAGGCCATTGCTCGAGGTGATAACAAGCTCATAGACTCTCCCCTCCTCGATCTCCCAAAGAGGCAGAGGCTCCCCGGCCGGATCATCCACAGGGATAAACTCATAAAAGACGTCGTTATCCACAATAAGAAGCATGGAATGGTCTGTCGGATCATTCTGCACCGCGAAGAAGCCCTCGGAAGCATTGTAGGTCTCAAGGAAGTGCATCTTCTCCGGATCGGTGATTTTCTGATATTCCTCCCTATATGGCTCGAAGGAAATCCCTCCATGGAAAAACACCTCCAGATTCGGCCACACATCTGAAATCTTCTCCGCCCCTTTTTTCTTCATTATCTCCTTGATAACGGTCAGAAACCAAGAGGGAACACCCGAGATATTGGTGATATTCTGATCAGCGGCTGCCTTCACGAGAGCAGGGAGTTTACGCTTCCAGTTGGGAATCAGCGCTGTCCACTTGTCAGGCACTCGGAAAAAATTCGCAAGCGGATTAATGTTTTCTATAAGTGTCGCGCTCAGATCCCCGATCTTCACGTTAGGATCGGCCGGCTTTAGTTCGGAAGCGAACGAGCCTCCGAGTATGAAACCCTTTCCTGCAAACATACGGCTTTTAGGATTATACCTCAGATAATGGGCCACGCAATCGGCGGATCCCTTGTAATGGCATCGACGCAGACTCTCGTCGGTCACCGGCACAAACTTCGAGCGACCTCCGGATGTGCCCGACGACTGGGCGAAATTCAGGCAACGGCCCGGCCAGAGCACATCCCTCTCGCCTTCTATCATCCTCATAACGTCCCGGCGGATATCCTCATATTCCACCAATGGCACACGCTCCTTGAAGTCAGCGTATGGATCCTCGCTTATCGACATGGCGTCAAAACCATACCGCTGGCCGGGCTCTGTCTGCTGCGCGCGCCGCAACAGCGACCGCAGCAGATCGCGCTGGATACGCTCCTCATCGGTTGCCCAGCGGTCAGTACGGCGGGCTATGCGTTCGAATATCGTTCGGGCTAACGGTGTATAATTCATATCCGGAATCTTAAGTAGTGTCGGGAGAATAGGCTCCTGAAAAAGAGAATCGCCACTCCCCGAATTCCCGGGGTTTCATTGCCGGAAACGAAAGGAGCCACTCTCTATCATTTTGCAAAGTTAATAACAACTCTTCATATCTTCAAGTTTGAAGTGTTTTTATTAATT
>JAIDPP010000371.1 GCA_029062725.1 Muribaculaceae bacterium
ATAATAATTAATTCAACTTTCGCAAGTATATATTTCTATTTACAAATAGAATATTAGACTTATAGATTTAAAATTTCCCAAGCGCAGATTTTTAAGGCTCGGAGAGCCACGCAGGATGAAGCGGGATTTTACGCAGATTTCTCAGTTATAATTGGATCTAAACAGATTCATGGATCTAACGATCCACGCAGATTATGGCAGATTCATCCTGCTTCAATCCTAAGGGTTCAAAGAACCCTTCTTCATCTGCCGGAATACGAATCCCGGAGATGCAAAAATTCTGCGTTAATCTGCTTAATCCGGCGAATTAATCCCGCGCTCGGAAAATTAAAAGAATTTTTCACACATACCGATACTTGAATAAAAATAAGATAAGACGGTGTGTCAGATTTTCTCAATCTGACACACCATCCTCAATTTGCATAGTCAAAAAATTTAGTGGTTTAATATATTCATCTTACATTGATCTTCTTGACCGTAGCCCCCTGACGGATGATGTAGATACCTCTCTCGAGTGAATCCATATCATGGCCTATGAGGATTCCGTTTAGGTCATAGACATCATAAACAGCCTCCGGATCTATATCGCCATAGATCATGCCGACTCCGGTAGGAGTCCCCGACGCGTTGGTCCTGATCTCGAGCTGACCGTTGCTGCCGGCGGGAAGGAGAAGCGAGTTCCCCTCGAGCTTGCTGATCATCTCCTCGCCGTTGAACTTGACCGAGGTCACCTCTACACCCTCCTGCGGAGTGATGAAGATTCGTGTGCCCGAACCGTCGTTGCCGGTCTGGATCTGAGCACCATCGAAGAGCTTGGCAAACTGCCGCGGTGTCGCAGCGCGGGCAGCGGCTCGGCGTGCAACACGCCGACGCGACATCTCGGCCTCCTCCTCACTGCGTTCCTCGGCTGCCGCCTCCTGAGCTTCCTCAAGGGCATCCTCCCTAACCATATCCTGATATTCATCTTCGGCTACGTTGGTAACCTCAACTCCTTCGTCTATCACTACGGGGATGCGGTTAAGGATGCTCTGGAACTTACCCCACTGAAGTGCGTTAAGGTATGAGCGGAAGGAGGTAGTCGGTACTGTCAACGATACGTAACGGAGTCGGATATTGTCGAAGGCCGAAGTCGCTGCCTCAGGTGCCTCGACGCTCGCACAGCTGATGTTCGACAGTTTCCGGTCGTTGCTTACGATCAACCCTTCTACAGCGGTTGTCGTGGATGGCATTGACACCGAGATCAAGCGAGGACAGTCAGCAAAGATCTGTGAACTGACAGTCTCTATGTTCTCCGGCAAGTTGGCCGAGACGAGACGCCGGCAATTACGGAAGGCACTTTGGTCAATGCTTCCCACACTCTTAAGGAATGAAAGGTCGCGGATGGCTGTATTGATGAAGGCATTCGCACCGATTGAATTCAAGGAGATCGGGAGATTGATTTCATCAAGCATCCTGCATCCGCTGAAAATATTGTCCGGCAGATAATCGAGGACCGAATTACTCAGATCAACAGTCTCGAGCAGGGAGTTGTTTGCGAACGCGCCCGCTCCTATGCTTCTGAGATTCTCCCCTCCTGTGACGGATGTGATTCCAGAGTAGCTGAACGCACTTTCTCCTATTGCCTCCAGTGACTTGGGAAGTGTTGAGAATGTAATGAGCGGACAGTTGTAGAAGGCTCTGTCTCCAATACTCTTGAGTGTCGAAGGCAATTCCCGCAGCTTTAGAAGGCTACAGTTTACGAAAGCACCACTACCGATGGATTCAAGTCTATCCGGAAGTATGATGTCGGTCATGAGCGAACCTGCAAACATACCGTCGGGTATTGCTGTGACATTTGTCACTCCGCTCATGTCGAGCGAACGGAGGGAGATCATGTTCTGTGTGATGATATCCAGATCGTGCTCGGTAAGCGGGCCAACAACCTTCATCTTCGTTACCATTGACGGCATAAGGCCGGTGGTGGTGCGGATCTCCTCGCTGAGGGCGTAGTCTCCCGTCATGTAGATGATCACGTCGGAGCTGCTCTCCTCTATGATATTGTCAAGCTGTTTCCAGCGTGCGTTCATTACATAGTTATTGCGTCGGCCGTTGTTGACGATCACCGTGAGGTTATCATTCTGATCGGTAGTGACGGGGAAGGCGTCGCTAAGGGTCGGAGGTGTGTTGGATTTCACGCATAACACATGAAGATTTCCGAAACCGAAAGCCTTGGCGTTAATCTCCTTCACTCCGCTGCCAAGGGTAAGTACCGATGGATTGCCGCAGCTTCCGGCCGGAAGAGAGGTGACCTTATCAGGAATCTCAAGTTCGAGCACATTGGTATCTGCAAACGCATTGGCCGCAATTGTTGTTACCGTTGAAGGGAGTATTACCGATCCTAACGAACTATTTGAGGCAAAAGCACCGCTCTGAATCTCCTTAAGACCCTCCGATAGCAAAAGGACTTTTATAGGCAGACCATTAAAAGCGTTTTCGGGAATTACTTCAAGGCCGCTACCGATTTTCAGGTTTTCTATAGGCTGATTTCTGAACGCATCCGAACCGAGGCTCTTCACGCTATTGGGAATATTTAGACGGGTAATACTTCCTCTTGAAAATCTATTAACGAAAAAAGCTGACGCTCCGATTTCTTCAAGTGTGGCAGGAAGAGTGATTTCTTCAAGAGCGGAGCAACCGTTAAAGGCATTGTTTCCGATTTTATTCAGTTCGGTGGGCAGATATACCTTGTTTAATGAGGAGCAATCCTGGAAAAGATTGTCTTCAAGATAATCAACATTGACAGCCACAGCTGCCTTTTCCAAGGCGGTACAATCCTGAAAAACTCCCGGGTGGAAGACTTCCGGGGTGTTATTACTTTCACGATCTCCAAGCTCTGTTACTCCATCAGGAAGGGAAACCTCAGTAATGGACTTACAGCCATAGAAGGCACTTGATCCTATCTTCTTTAAGGATTCCGGGAACTTGATGTTTCCGAGTAGCTCACATCCCGAGAATGCGTTTTCTCCTATCTCCTCAAGGCCTTCGGGAAGATTCACAGCATAGAGTTCCGTATTATTATGGAAAGCGTAGGCTCCGATTCTTTTAACTGTCGAAGGGATTTCAACCTCATCGCGGAAACATTCTAACCCAACGTTGATGTAATCCTCTATTCGTGTCAGGCCTTCCTTAAGTTCAGGAGTTGTGATCTTTACGCCCCCAGCGTATGCGCCGCAATATCGGTAAGGGTTGGAATATAGGTTACCAAGTTTTACATTTGAATACCAAGCTTCCCAATCATTAAAATTCACTCGATTAAAACCACATGAGAATGCATCCTCCTCAACATATTTAATAGAGGCAGGAATAGTAAGAGTTTCTATCCCACCACACCCGTTAAAGGCAGATGACAGTATTGTTTCCACGCCTTCCGGAATTATATAATCCTTTGAGCAATCATAAGGTACCATAAGCAAAGTTTTACCCCCATCAGTAAGGACGGTATAATCATCCAAAATCCTTATATCCGTATTTCGGTAGGGATAAAAAGTCATTTGTATTTTCTCATCGAAACATCCGGTATTCATACCCAAAGGATAGCATACCTTCATACCTCCGTGAATATTTCCAAAACCATCAAAGGCATTATCTGCAATTTTTACATCCTTACATAGTAATATCAAATTTGATAGTCTTGATGATTTAAAGGCTTCTTTTTCCACTGATTTAACAGTTGAAGGTAAACATAAAGTATTTATTCCAAAACAATCTTCAAACGCGTTCTCACCTATTTCTTCCAGACCTTCAGGTAAAATCACAGAGGTTAGATCAACATTCCAATAAAAAGCCTGTGCTCCGATTCTTTTAACTGTCGATGGAATTTTCACTTCACCGCGGAAACGCTCTAACCCGACGTTGATATAATCTTCTATTCTTGTTAGTCCTTCCTTAAGTTCAGGAGTTGTGATCTTTACTCCCCCGGCGTATGCTCCACATACACGGTAGGGATTGGAATACAGGTTACCTAGCGAAACATTGGCATACCAGGTCGGCCAGTCAATAAAATCAACTCGTTCTAAATTATAAAAATCCTTGAAGGCATCTGCCTCAACTGTTCTTACCGAGGCAGGGATGGTTAAGGTGGAGATGCCGGTGCATCCCTCAAATGCTCTGGAAGTAATCGTTTCCACTCCATCGG
>JAIDPP010000372.1 GCA_029062725.1 Muribaculaceae bacterium
GGTATACTGCGTGAGCGTCAACTCCGAAGGATTTATTTAATCCGGATTATTTCCGTTACAATTCGTGGGAATGAATCCTTAGGTAATCTGCCACGCCGCCCGGAATCGGTTTTATTTCGCGAACAGGAAGGTAAGAGGACGGCTGCCACGTGCGGCCCATGCGCTTTCTTCGTGGGGCGCGCCATAGTCTATGAAGCTGTCAAGATTCTTTCCGTAAATATATCCTTTCTTTTGGGCGAGTAGCAAGGCCTGCGTTTCCCAAGGGCCGTAATAGACATCTATAGTTGAGGTTCCGTGGTCAAAATAGAGGCGGTGGTCAGTTGGATCCGGAATCCTGGAATCGACGTAATTCATCATTGCATTTCCGAATGTGTCGCCGGCATCCAAAGAGCCGTACCAATGTGTGGATAGACATGCCGCTCCTCCGAATACTTCAGGATATTCCGAAATAAGGTAGAGCGACATGAGGCCGCCCATGCTCGAGCCCATCACGTTAGTGTTTTCCTGATCGGAGAGAGTCGGATATGAGGCATCAATGAGGGGTTTGAGAGTGGAGACCACGAAATCTGCATATTTATCTCCGAGAACAGGCATACCTTTAAGTTTCACTTCCGCCATCAAGTCGTCGAGACCGGCATCGGCCACGGCTTTCTGCGGCATAAGCTGTGAGACGCGCGTAGCGGGGTCGCTGTGAATTCCGACAATGATGATCGGAGGTATCTTCCCTTCGGCGATCATCCGACATACGGTGGAATCCATTTCCCACGACTGATGGTTCCAGGTAGTTGAGGAGTCATAGAGATTCTGTCCGTCGTGCATGTAGAGCACCGGATAACGTTGCGAACGGTCAAAACCTTCGGGCAACCATATATCAACGTCAATAGTGTCGTTAAGCTGCGGGGAAACAACCTCCAGACGTTCGATGTTGCCACAGTCGGGTGTCTGAATAGGGGAAGAGGCGGCTGCATAAAACAACGCGGCACCGAATATTGCTGAAAGAAACAATCTATTTTTCATGGGTCAAGAGTTTTTAATTCACGCTTCCGTTGATGTTTATCCCTCCATTCTTAATGTCTCTGAATAGGTGGCATCTTCAGGGAGAGTAGCGTATTGTAGTGTTGCAAAGTTAACTAAAAATAAGTAATCCACAAAAATTATAGAGGTCTAAGGTGTGTCGAGGGTCCGGGATGAAAACATGATTAAAAATCGAAGGTTTAATTCAGACAATTTTCAGTGATGACCGGATAAAACTAATTAGGTTCACCAAATTATTTCGGCTATCCTACAGGAATGTTATTTGAGTTTCTTGAACGTTTCCTTTTCCCAATAACATCGTATGAAGTCAAGGATGGGAAGAGCATCCGTATCTTGGGAAACCGTATCGTACCGGCAGGAGTAATATACACTATGAACGCGGGTCCGGATTATTAACATATCGGCGGCTATGATATCTCTATGGGTCGCGTCAGAGAAACCCTTGAAAACCTTCTCGGGTATGCAGAGCAATATAATTGCTATATGACGCTTCAATTTAAGGTCTATTCCGTAATGAGAGCTGATATGTTTGACGCCGAGGCAAGCCAACTCCGTCACCAGACTCAATTCCCGATTGACGAACAAAATTATTATGAGATGGGCAAGAAACTCGTTTCGAAAGCAAGAGAAATGACCCGAAAGGATTACTGGTGAAGGTGAAATTTTCATATCACAGCCCTCGTTCAATAAAATCCGTTGATACCGGAGTGCAGCTGCGAGGAGATTTCAGTTGTATTTTTCAATCTCCTTTATTCATGGAATTTTGAATTTCGAGATAAGTAAAATTATCATCAAATCGAGATGAAATATCGGCTATCTTGGTTTTCAAAAGAGAATCAGAACCGATGACCCTTTCAGGTTCAACCTCTTTATGAAGCCCATCAGAACATAGGAATACAATATCCCCGGGTAAATAATTCTGCTTTTCTATCTCCAGGGGTTCCAGATTATCGTCACCCATCATACTTCGTGTAACGACATTTGAATACTTTTCAATATCCTCAGCACGAAGAGTCTTGATTTTGGCAAGTTCGTTCACTATAGAATGATCTCTAAGTTTGCAGTAGCAAAATAAGAGAGTGGAAAATTTATCTTAAAAAGGCCAGGAGTGGCGGGTAAATTTTGACCGAGATCTTATAAAGCTAAGTCAGTCTTTGTTACCTTTGTTGTTTGAAGGAAAAGACTGACGGCGGGGAGGATAGACCCGAAAGAAATCAATACAAGAGATTAGCTCACGTTAAGGTCCCTCCCTGCCAAAGCTGCGTGAAGTCGCTCCATAAAATTTATTCTTTAACGCCTTTAGCTATTATTGGGGTGAATAAATTGAAGTCTAAACCAT
>JAIDPP010000373.1 GCA_029062725.1 Muribaculaceae bacterium
CTTCTCAACTCCGAGGGTCTCCAGATTTACTATAGCCAGTGAATCCTTCGGCAGTTCGTTATCTTTCTTACCCTTGCGGCGCGCGTCGCGGGTGGCGGTGAAGAGCGGCTTGATCAGTGCCATTCCCCATTTACCGTCGGCGGTGAAAGAGGGATTATAGCCTCGGGGTATCCCAACACTGCGCCCTCCCTTAACGGAGTAGAAAGTAAGCGTGCCGTCCCCCTCCTGCGGGTTGACGGAATATGCTCCCCACGTTCCGTTGTTGGAGAACGCGTGATTGGCTACTGACTTCCATGCGTCAAAGCAATCGTGGTCAAGAATCTTCTTTTCGGCAGCCGGGGCGCAGAGGGTTACCGTCAGGAGTCCGGCTATGGCTATTCTGTTCATCTGGTCGGGATAAGATTAGGATTTCTCAGCTCTTTGAGAGGATATGACCCATGCGTTCTTTCTTGGTATGCATGTATCTGGCATTATACTCGTTGGGCTCCACTTCCAGCGGGATGTTCTCGGTAATCTCGACGCCGTAGCCCTCCAACCCGATGCGCTTCACGGGATTATTGCTCATCAGCCTCATTTTCCTGATGCCGAGGCTATGGAGGATATTGGCTCCCACGCCGTAGTCACGCTCATCGGCCTTATGACCGAGATGAAGGTTCGCATCTACGGTATCATATCCGTTTTCCTGAAGTTTATATGCGCGGATCTTATCCATAAGACCGATTCCCCGGCCTTCCTGATTGAGATAGATTATGGCGCCCCGCCCCTCCTTCTCTATTGCCTGCATCGCGAGATGGAGCTGCTCACCACATTCACAGCGCTTCGAGCCGAAGATGTCGCCGGTCATGCAGGAGGAATGTACGCGCACAAGCACCGGCTCTCCGTCGGCCACATCACCTTTGATAAGCGCTATATGCTCAAGACCGTTATCTTTCTGGCGGAAAGGAATCAGGCGGAAATGACCGTAAGCGGTCGGGAGATCGACCTCTTCCCCACGCTCTACGAGCGTGTCGTTCTTAAGGCGGTATTCTATTAGGTCGCGGATACTAATAAGTTTCAGACCCCATTCATCGGCGCGTCGGCGGAGTTCCGGAAGACGGGCCATGCTTCCGTCATCACTCATAATCTCCATGAGAGCCGCTGCGGGTTCAAGCCCGGCAAGACGTGCCATATCCACTCCGGCTTCGGTATGACCCGCGCGCTGAAGCACACCACGATCCTGCGCATAAAGGGGATTGATATGGCCGGGACGCCCGAATGTCTCTGGAGTAGATGCCGGATCGGCCAGGGCGTTGATGGTCGCTGCCCGATCCTCGATCGATACTCCTGTAGAACATCCCTCGAGTTTATCCACCGTGACGGTGAAGGGAGTCCCGAGAACCGAGGTGTTGTCGCTTACCTGAGGCTCGAGGCCCAGTTCCTTGCAGCGTGCCATCGTGATCGGAACGCAGAGCACACCCCTGGCGTTCTTGAGCATGAAGTTGACATCTTCAGGTGTCACCTTCTCCGCCGCGATGATGAGGTCGCCCTCATTCTCACGGTCCTCGTCGTCAACGACTATTACGAATTTACCCTGACGGAAATCCTCAAGGGCATCCTCAATCTTATCTAACTTTATCATTTTATCTCTTTTCTATCGTTATTATCAATTGTCTTTTTCATTCCCGGAATTATCCCCTCGTGCTTCGGCTCCCTCAATCACGAATATGGAGAAGTTCACGCTTCCGTATGCAAGGTGTCTCCGGAAACCGGGGAGGCGGCTGAAATCATGCCGGGAGTTATGCTCGATCACTACCAAAGTGCCGGGAGCGCAGACTTTCGAGTCCAGTATCATGCCGGGAATCTCCCCGAATTTCGGATGGTCATACGGAGGGTCGGCAAATACCACGTCATAGCTTTCGGAGGCCCGCTCGAGGAAAACGAAAACATTTCCCTTGACAAGCCTCAGGGCAGTGTCACCCAATTTCTCTTTTACGCTCTTGATGAACGAGGCCTGCACCCTTGCCTGCTCCACGGCCGTCACCTCGCGACAGCCACGGCTTGCAAATTCCCAGCTTACGGCTCCTGTGCCGGCGAAAAGGTCAAGGGCCGTGGCTCCCTCGAGATCCCGCATATTCTCGATGATGTTGAATATATTCTCGCGTGCGAAATCCGTAGTGGGTCGCGCCGTAATATTCTTAGGAACGTCAAATCTACGTTTCCCGTATTTCCCTCTGATTATCCTCATATCTTTCTCAAACCTCAGACCTCATTTTTCCCTCTTTATTTTCTCGCTATAGCCAGCCCGACCGAAACGGGGAGTTCCGACCGGGATACGGC
>JAIDPP010000374.1 GCA_029062725.1 Muribaculaceae bacterium
CTACCTTGATGTCCTGATCAAGCTCAACAACCTCGCGGGGATCGCTCACGCGGCCCCAGGAGAGGTCTGTGATATGTACAAGACCGTCAACGCCGCCAAGGTCAACGAATACTCCATAAGGAGTGATGTTCTTGACTTTACCCTCGAGCACCTGACCTTTCTCAAGCTTGGAGATGATCTCCTTCTTCTGCTGCTCGAGCTCGGCCTCGATGAGGGCCTTGTGGGAAACGACAACGTTCTTGTATTCCTGATTGATCTTGACAACCTTGAATTCCATTGTCTTGTCAACGAATACATCGTAATCGCGGATAGGACGGACATCGATCTGAGAGCCGGGGAGGAAGGCTTCGATGCCGAATACGTCAACAATCATACCGCCCTTGGTGCGGCTCTTGACATAACCCTTGATGACTTCATCGTTCTGAAGGGCTTCGTTGACACGATCCCAGCTGCGGGTCTGGCATGCCTTCTTGTGGCTCAGACGGAGCTGACCGTTCTTGTCCTCGAGCGTCTCGATATATACCTCAACTTCGTCGCCGACTTTGAGGTCCGGATTGTAACGGAATTCGCTTACCGGGATGATTGCGTCAGACTTCATGCCGATGTCAACACGTACCTCACGCTTGCTGATTGATTTTACTGTTCCGGTAACGACTTCGTTCTCTTTGGCTGTTTTAAGCGACTCGTCGTAGGTGTTGGTTAACTCTTCACGGCTCTTCTCACCTGCGGTTTCGCCGTTTGCGTATGCATCCCAATCGAAATCTTCGATGGCTGTGTAATTTTTTGATTCAGACATTTAGAATCAATTCTCTTTTTGTGCGGCCCGACTTTCCTTGAGCGCGTGCCGCGGGGTTAATAATCTTGTTTTCCCACGCTCTCTATGCGCAGGCATCTGCAAAATTACTAATTATTTCTCAGTCTTACAAATAAAATGGTTTTTTTCAATTTTTTTAATCCCTCTGTAACAATCGGCTCTTTTAGGTTGTCTTTATTAGCAAACAAGTCATTCAAACTATATGCAG
>JAIDPP010000375.1 GCA_029062725.1 Muribaculaceae bacterium
CGTGCGCTCCGTGACGCTCACTATCATTATATTCATGATGCCGATCCCACCGACCAACAGAGAGATACCCGCCACCGCCGCGAGCAGAACAGTCATCATCGACGACGTGGAAGAGATCATCTCTGCAAGCTCCTGCATCGACCGGATGGTGAAGTCGTCCTCCTCACCGTCGCGCAGCTTATGCTGACGCCGAAGGATCTCCCCTATCTCGGCGATAGTCTCCTCCGTCCGGTTCTCATCAACGGCCGAAGCCTGTATTCCCTGAAGATAGTCGCTCGCAAGTACTCGCTTCATCACCGTCGTATATGGCACGAGCGCTACATCGTCCTGATCCTGACCCATAGTGTTGTAGCCCTTCTCGTCAAGCACCCCAATTACCGTTAGGGGTATCTTCCCGAACCTCACCACTTTTCCCAGAGGATCTGTCCCGGCCGGGAAAAGATTGTCAACCAAAGTCTTTCCAAGCACCACGACTTTCGCGGCACTCTTGACGTCCTCCTCCGTGAACATCTCACCGTCAGCGACCTTCCTCTGGCGGATATCAAGATACCGGGTGTTGACGCCTTGAGCCTGCGATGGATAGTTGTTGTTGCCATAGACCCATTGTCCCGAGCCATTGACACTTGGAGTCATGTTGAGAATACCGTCGGCCTCCCTTTCCAACGCCTCATAATCGGCCGGCTTGAGAGTCTGCATGTCGGAGGCACTCTGCCTAACCCCTCCGCGTCGGTCGCCGCCGGGAAAGATCATTATCATGTTGCTTCCCATCTCCGATATCTGGGCCTTGATGGAATCTTTAGATCCCTGACCGATGGCGAGCATAGCGATTACGGCTCCGACTCCGATGATGACACCGAGCATCGTCAGGAAACAACGCATTTTGTTATTGTTCAAAGCCTTCAAGGCTATTTTGAGAAGATTCTGAATGTTCATCTCTTTCTACTCGTTATCTACCGGAAGATTGCGGTAAACCTCCTCCGCCGACCGGATGTCATGGTTATGTTCATCACTCACTATCCTGCCGTCGCGCAGCATGATGTTGCGCGAAGAATAAAGGGCAAGTTCCGGATTGTGCGTCACAAAGATTATTGTCTTCCCCTCACGGTGGAGCCGCTGGAACAGGGTCAGTATCGAGAAGGATGTGCGCGTGTCAAGATTTCCCGTAGCCTCATCCGCAAGGATGATAACAGGATTGTTTACAAGAGCCCGGGCGATTGCCACACGCTGCTGCTGCCCTCCCGACATCTGGTTGCTCTTATGGTATAGACGCTCTCCGAGACCGACCTCCCGCAGACAACGCTCCGCCCGCTCGGCACGCTCCCTGGCGCTCACAGATGAATTATAGAGGAGGGGCAGCTCCACATTCTCAAGAGATGTGGTTTTAGGCAGCAGGTTGTAATTCTGGAAAATAAAACCTATCTTCCGGTTGCGTATTCGCGCCCGCTCATTCTTTCCCATCTTCTGCACCGAAATCCCGTCGAGAAGATATTCTCCGGAGGTCGGAGTGTCAAGGCATCCCAAAGTATTGAGAAGAGTGGATTTTCCTGATCCGGACGTACCCATTATCGTGACGAACTCCCCCTCGTATATTGTGAACGAAACGCCGCGCAATGCCTTTACGGTCTCGTCGCCAACCTTGAAGTAGCGTCTGAGGTTTTCTATCTTGATTATCTCTTTGGCCATACCTCTTCCTTATTTCTTGCGGTTTCCTCCCGGAGGCTTCGGCATGAAGGGATTCTGCTCCTTTGTCCCTCCCTTATCTTCCTTCTTAATCTCATTATAGCGTATCGCAACCCGGTCGCCCGCAGCGAGTCCAGACGTTATCTCCTGAAGGATGCTGTTATTGACACCTAATTCCACTGCCGTCTGCACAAGGCGGTTCCCCTTCTCAACCCAGACAGAGTTCTGAGCCGAATCCTTAAGAGCCACTATCTCAAGGCGCTCCTTTCCCTCCTCATCCTCACCCTGAGGCTGAGGCCGAAACTGCAGCGCCTTCATCGGCACGGCAAGAACATCATTCAGTTCAAGTGTATATATCGTCAGGTTGGCGGTCATTCCCGGAATGAGCTTATGATCCGGATTGGAAGCCGCCACTATCACCTCGTAGGTCACTACATTGGAGGTAGTTGTCGGATTGAGACGCACCTGTGTGACCCTACCCTCGAATACGTCGTCAGTGTAGGCATCTACGGTAAATGTTACATGCTGACCCTCTTTCACCCGACCTATATCGGCTTCATCAACATTGCCCACAACCTGCATGTTGTCAAGATCAGCTATTACATAAAGGTTGGCCACGTTCATGCTCGAAACCACCGTCTGGCCTACCTCGACCTCACGCGAGATAACCACCCCGTCGATCGGAGAATAAATCTCCGTATAGTTAAGGTTCTTGGCCGCGCGGACCCTGTCGGCCTGCGCTTTCTCATAATTCAGCTTCGCCACCTCATAATCATGTCTTGAAGTCTGGAACTCATAATCGGAGATCAGTTTCTCGTCATGTAAAGCACGGTCGCGCTCATAGTTGCGCGCCGTATAGTCGTAGGTTGATTTAGCCGACGCCACATTCGCATCCGAACTCTTAAGCTCCGCATCGAGAGTGGTCTTCTCGAGCTCGGCCAGAAGCTGCCCTTTCTTCACAACGTCGTTATAGTCGGCATAGAGCTTGTCTATGATGCCCGTCACCTGCGTGCCGACATCCACCGACGTGACAGATTCCATTGTGCCGGTAGCCGTTACGGTCTCCGACATCGAGGTGGGCTCAACCTTGTAGGTCTCAAGTTCTATCTTTGTCCCTTCCGAGCACGAGACGGCTCCCAAAGCCGCGGCCGCACACGTCAGAATAAGGTTTATCGGTTTCATATCTTCAGTTTTATTTCGTTAAGGGAGGGATACTTGCTGAGTAGCATAATAGCCTATGGTTTTAGCTGTCAGGATAGCCATGTATTTGTTCTGAAGCTGCTCGAGGCGTGCGTTCAGGAGGTTGTTGTGGGCCGTCAGAAGTTCAAGTGGATTCACCAGACCCAGCTCGAACTGGCGGTCAACAAGCCGGGCCGTCTCCTCCATAGAAGTCAACTGCGCCTTTCCGCTCTCATACTTCGAACGGTTGTTGCTCAAGTCTATATAGAGACTTTCGATAGTCTGCGACAGATCATTCTCCAGCCGTTCCCTGTCTATATCAGCCTCCATGCGGGCCAGATTAGCCTTGGCCACAGTCCGCTTGCGCTTGTTGGCGTCGTAAATGGGGATATTGAGCGAGAGATTGAGGTTCTCGTTCAGGCGGTGACCCATCTGGTAGCCCCAGTCGCGCCCGCCGGTGGTATATCCTGTTCCTACTCCGCCCTGTAGTGTTATCTCGGGAGTGCTCGTTGCTTCGGCGATCTTGATGTCATAGTCGTAGATCTCTCCCGAAAGGGTATTGCTCCTGAAACTCGGCAGCCACGCAAGGGCCTGCATATATGTCTGTTTCATCTCGGGCAGAGGAGCGGTGACCTCACTCTCCGGGAAATCTATCCCCTTGATCTCGATGTCGGTTTCAAGACCTAATACAAGGATCTTCTTAAGATTCATTTTATTCGCAGCCAGAGAGCTTTCGGCCTGTGTCAGATTGTAGCGATATTGCGCTGTCTGGCTCTCGAGCTGGGCGAGATCAACCCTCGACTGGCGTCCCGCATCCACCAACTTCCGCATACGTTCCGTCTGCGTGGAGGAGGTCTCGAGTGTCTGGCGCGCAATCACTATGGCTTCTCTGGAATAGAGAATGTTAAGATAGGCCTGAAGGATGGCGATCTTCAGCTCGGTGATGATTCCCTCCCCCGCCAGTTCCTGCTGACGCTTAACCAGCCGGGTGGTCTCAAGCCGGTATTTACGGGTGTTGCCCTCCCAAACGGTCCAGGCCGCATTGACACCATAGCTGCTGTTGTAGAGATTATGGCTCCCAGATGAAACACCCACAGGATAATTTGTATAGCCCTGGCCTGAAGAGAAAGCCACCGTCGGGAGCCACGCATCTTTTGCCTGCTCCACATCCACATCCGATTCAAGTATCGAAAGTAGCGTCTGCCGGATATCAGTATTGTATTTCACGGCCCGCTCAAGACAATCGGAATAACTCCATTCAGTAGGAAACTGACACTCGGCTCCGATTGTAAGGTCTGAATACGTCACATTACGGAAAGAATCTTGCTCCTCTCCCCGGAGGGAGAAAAGCGTCGCCACCCCAAGCGCCAAGGAAGCGAAAAACCGTGTCCGGAGTATGTTGATTCTGTTCATATCTCTCATATTGCATTAGGAAATATCCCCTTTAAACTATGCTCCCATAATTGTATTTTAGGAATCCGTCAGCACAGCTTCTTTTGCAAAGTAAGCAAATTATTCCGATATATCAGTCGTTATCAAGCATAAAAGAGAAGAACCGGCCTACCCCTAACTTCACAGTCGGAACGGCAATCCGGTTCTTCCATCAATCACACTACAATATGTTTTACTAATATTTCCTGTATCGGGGATTACTTTTGCAAAGTTATATCTTATATCCGTTTAAATAAAATGATTTCGGCAGATTCCCTGATTATTGGTATATAAACCTTTATT
>JAIDPP010000376.1 GCA_029062725.1 Muribaculaceae bacterium
CGGATCCATTTCCGGAAGACCTCTCGTGACACTTGCTACTGTGAAGGGTGATGTCCACGATATCGGAAAGAATATCGTGGCTGTCGTGCTTCGTTGTGGTGGCTTTAATGTCCTTGATCTCGGAGTTATGGTCGATCCGGAAAGAATCATTGAAGAAGCCGTTAAAAATAACGCTTCGGCCATCGGATTGAGCGGTCTGATAACCCCTTCTCTTCACGAAATGTGCGTTATTGCTGAAATGATGGAGAAGAAAGGATTGAGTATTCCCCTTTTTGTCGGTGGCGCCACGACGTCCGATCTTCATACAGCCGTGAAGATTGCCCCCCTCTATTCAGGAGCTGTTGTACATACCAAAGATGCGGCCTCTCTCCCAGGCGCGGTTAAGGACTTTACAGGCGAAAACTTTGAAGGTAAGCTAATCGAGCTTAGGAAAGCGCAGAAGAAGCTTTGCGACAGTTTTCATTCCTCTACACCACTCCTCTCTTTGACTGAAGCAAGGAAAAAAGGAAGAAAAGTTAGATATCCTGCACAGGAGCCGAAAATGAAAGGGGTATTTAACATGACGGTTGCTCTGAAGGATCTTGTTTCGCTAATCAACTGGAGAGCGTTTCTATCAGAATGGAAACTTAATCCAGCGGATGCCTCGCTTATTTTAGAAGGCTCTCTTAATGATTCCGAATCCTCCAGACTGATAGATGACGCCATTAAGATTTTAGACTCTCTTAAAGGAAATGCAAAGGCGAAGGTTATTGTTACCGGAGCCCGTTCTAATAATGATGACATCATACTGGAAAACGGAACTGTTATTCCAACATTGCGCTCTTTGACCCCTAATCCGATTTCGGGAAATACTGTGGCTATGAGCGATTATATTTATACGGATGGTGATCATCTTGCCCTTTTTGCAGTCACTTTGGCTGGAAGCGGTATTCCGGAGGAGATTTTGAGATTAAAGGATTCGGACGAATACCGGAGTCTATTGCTCCAATCTCTCTCTCATCGTCTTGCGGAAGCGGCCACAGAATGGATCCATCGTCATATACTGCATGAAGTATGGGGGATTGATGAAAAGACCGGAATTCGTCCTGCCGTCGGATATCCTTCATTACCTGACCAGTCGTTGCTCTTTACCCTGAATGAAATTCTCGGATACAAGGAAATGGGAATTGAGATTTCTGAAAACGGAGCCCTCTATCCCACGGCTACAACCTCCGGTCTGATTATAGCTCATCCTGACTCAAGGTATTTTGAAG
>JAIDPP010000377.1 GCA_029062725.1 Muribaculaceae bacterium
ATACGGGAAAAGGGGTCGTGACCGGGATATGCGACATCGGAATAGACCCCCTTCACACTACCTTCCTATCCGCCGACGGCTCGCCGCGCATCCGAAGAATCGTGCAGTATCTTGAAGGGGATGGAAAAAGAATCGAGATGAATACCAGTGAGGAATTTGCCCTCTGGCAGACAGATACCAGGAATGAATGGCATGCCACGCACGTAGCCGGAATCATGGCGGGTTCTGCCCTTCCATACCGCGGAATGGCTCCGGAAGCTGATATCGTGGTTTCTACCTCCACTCTCTCCGATGTCGGATTGCTTTGCGGAGCGGAGGATATCATCGACTATGCCCGCGAGGAGGGGAAACGGGCTTTGGTGAACATGTCGATGGGAAACTATACCGGACCGCACGACGGGAGTTCCCTCTTCTGCCAGTATCTTGACCTCCTCGCAGAAGAGGCAGTTGTAGTGATCTCGGCAGGAAACGCCGGCAACAGCGCATGCTCGCTCCCCTTTACATTCACGGAGGATAAAACCACTGTTTCGCTCCCCATTTATTCGACAGACTGGGTGCAGTTTGACCCTTACGGGATGGTTGACGTGTGGAGCCGCGATGATACGGAAGTTTCGATACGCTTCGGTATCCGCGACAACGACCTCAACGAGACTGTGTGGATGTCGCCCTGGCGGACAATGACCTCAGACTCGGTTTTCACTGTCACGTCCGACTCCGCTTCCCTTGCGGAAGATGAAAATGAAGAACGGATCTATGATCCCTCTTTTGCCGGACTATTCAAGGGATATGTCTCCATTACCGGAGGTATCGATTCCGAAAACGGACGCTTCCACACCGCCATGATTATGGATGCACACACAGAGTATGTCTCCGAAAGAGGACATTGGGCACGCTATATTCTCATCGTGGAGGTCGGAGGAAATCCCGGAACGGGAGTAGATATATATGCTGACAATCAGTTTACGGTTTTCAGGCAACTCCCTGGAGAGCCTGCGCCAGACTCCTCCCTCTCCTTCAGTGATCTCGGCACGGGAAGGAACACGATCAGCGTAGGAATGTTTTCCAACCGTGAGTCATACCCTATTCTCGGCGGCGACCTCCGGCCCTCGGGAGTTGAACCGGGGACTATCTCCTCCCCCAGCGGATATGCCACACTTGCCGACGGCCGCGTGATGCCGCTTACGGTCGCTCCCGGTTTCGGAGTGATCTCGGCGATCAGTAATCCTTTCTTGGAAAGCAATCCCGGAAAAGAACCGATTAATGCGGAGACCCTCGCCCACGGGAAAAGATATTATTGGGCCACGAATTACGGGACCTCAATGTCGGCACCATACGTAGCCGGAACGATCGCCTGCTGGCTTGAGGCCATTCCCTCGCTCACGACCGGAGAAATTCGCGAAATAATCCTTGCATCCAACCGACATGACTACCCTGACCCGGATAACCCGCGGCACGGTCTCGGATGGTTTGATCCCGCGGAAGGGTTACGAGTGGCCTTGAGGAAGTATGCCTCCGGAATTGAAAACCTTCCGTCGGCCCCGGGAATAGCCCCGCAGCTTAGCGTGTCGGGCAACAACCTGACCCTATGGAATCCCGCAGGGGCCGGATGCAGGATCACCCTCTATTCCGCTTCGGGAGTATCAATAGCTTCTTTCCTCACGGCTGAAAGAACATCCGACTTCCCTCTGTCGGATTTCCCCCCGGGTATTTATATCGCCGCAATAGAAGGATCTTCCTTCACTCTTAAATTTATAATCCACTGATACAAATAGTCTGTCTGACAGGCAACGCCCCGGCCGGGGCGTTGTTCAGGCTTCGAAAAGTGGTGTAGCATAAGACCCGTCCGGGTTGTTGGATTTGATTTCAGCTTCGGTTACTTATTTGAGCAGCCTCCCGGCAGTTAAACTGGCCGACAACCTAACCATTCTGAAAGCGTCCTCCCCATCCGGACAAAAACAATACGGTGTGTCAAAATTCTAAATGACACACCGTAATAAATTTTATCACCTTATTTCTTCCGGTCTATTCTTATATCTTCCTTTCTATAATTTATTTTCAGGAATACTTTTCTTAACGCCCCATGTATCTGGAAACGCTGAATACATACCGGCTACCATCCTTGAACTCACTGTCAAGATAAAGGTTGCTGTCGATCAGGAAAGCGTTCAGACGGGCGATGAAGAGACCGCTGTCATCACGATCCACCATCTTATCCACATCGATGAAATTATCGAACATCACATCCTCATTTCCCGCAGGCACACAGACGCTGGTATTGGTAAACAGGAAATCCACACGGTGCCCCTCGCCGCTTTCGCGAAGTTCGAGGATGATCTCACCTCCGTCGGCCACGCGGTTGGCGGCGAAGAAAAGATGCCGGACCACATACTCGAGACACTCCTTATCAGTACGTATCTCTATATCCTCCTTGGGAAGGATCACCTCAAGCGACGATCCGGAAGTCTGTAGCGAACGCGCCCTTGCTGTCTCATCCTCCAACACCTCCATAACGCTTACGGGGCGTATAAACTTTCCACGCCCTATCTTTCCGATGGAACTGATATAAAGCAGGTCGTTAAGTATATAATTGATCTTGGCCATGATGGAGTTCTCGCGCTTACGGCGGCGCACCATCTTGTGGGCCTTAGTATTGTCAACGGAATTATCGCGACGTCCTGTCCTGTCGCTATAATCGTCATAATACTGCCGTTTAAGATAGTTGACCTCATCTGAAAGGTTACCCACAAATTCCGAGATGCGGTATGATGCAGACCGATAGCGTCCCCAGTAGAATAGGAGCACTATAAGAAGAATACCGATCAACAGGAAGCCGGCCATCACCAACGACATCATCCGGCGGTAGTTGTCTTTCTCTTCTTTCTCCTTCTCGATCTGGAGCTGAGCCTTGTCGGCCTTTAGTTCGTTGACGCGTGTACGTATTCCGAGTTCCTTGGCTCGGTCGGAACTGCTCGATGTGTCGCGCTCGATGAGCATTTCGTTGTATAACTTCAGAGCTTCTATCTGACCGTCCTTGTCACCGACTCCTTCAGCAGCGGTCTGGAGCCAGCGCACGAGGCGACGACGTTTGGCCGGTTGCTGCTCGGTCTTCAGACGCTCGCGGATGATAGGAAGGGCACGGATATAGTTCTTGGTAGCCATGGCGTAATAAAGCTCCGTCAAGGTGCTCTTCGCCTCCGCATTGGCCACATCCTCGTCTTCGGAGGCGTATTGCTTGATTTTACGGTAATAATCCTCCACCTCCTCAGGCGTCAGGGCCGGGAAATTACCGAGCATACGTCGGTAGATTATATATTTATTGGGAATATAGTTGCGGTATTTACGTCCATCCTCGTGATATTTCTTTTCAAGCTGCTCCACTACCTTCAGAAGCTCCTTGTCGGATTTCACAGCCTGCTCCGGGTCGCCAATGGTGGTATAGATATTGGCTGATTCGGTAAGAAGCGCATTATTGAGAGCGTAAAGCTTGAAGTCGGCGTTTTTCATGCGCTCCCTCAACATTCCCACATATTCTCCCAGCAGGTTTCCTTCAACTCCGCTGTTGGTTAGATATTCCACGATCGTGAACAGACGGAGCACACGGAAATTCATCGGCATCCCCGGAGCCTTTGACTCCTCGGCGATAAGCTGGGCTATCTTCACCTCGCACCTCTCGCTGGAGGCTTCGCGGGCTTCGCCCGACACCTGGCGCATACGGATGAAGAGAGCCGTCTCTTCCTGCTCCCGGCTGCGGGGAAGCTTCGCCACCTCGTCGTTAAGCCGGCGGAAAGCCGAATCGCGATTCTCGACGGAAGACGTCAGCTGGCTGAGCTGTCGCAGGAGGTCAAGCTGAACATCAGTGCGCTTCTGACGTCCGGCCACATCGTAAAGCATCGCGGAATACTTGATCTTCTCCTTGCGCGGAACAAGATCAAACAGATCGAAAAGAATACGGATGGAATCCTCCGGACTTTTAGTTGATGCAAGCTCTCTGTTGAGCTTGGCCTCAATGTCGTCAACCTTGTTGGCATGAAGGAAACTGACGCCGGAGATTAACAATAATACTGAAAGAAGAATTTTTCTGATCATCGGTTAGCGTATATTGATCTTTATGAATCCGGAGAAACGGTCATCAAGGCCGTCCTCCTCCGAAATACGTTTGCTTTCGTTAGATACGAACCGTCTGAAACTTGTAGCGAAACATCGTTTTTAACAGTTCTTTTATAGTCGAATACAAAATTAATCTTTTTTGCTTTTTTTGGCAAATGATTTTTCTAAAATATTACCTTTTTTTACTTT
>JAIDPP010000378.1 GCA_029062725.1 Muribaculaceae bacterium
ACGTTAAGGTTAATATCTATGCCAACCCTGACAACAAACCCTCCGGTGACCTCGAGATACCTTATCAATACTCCATGCCCAGCGGAGATGTCGTAATCCCTGTTCAGATTCAGGCTGACGGATTCCGTGGTTGCGATCTGACCTCCGTTACAGTCAGCGGTATTGAATACATCGGAGCGAAGGCTTTTTACGGCTGTACAAAACTTATTTCATTCACCGAGACTGTTCCCGGCACTGTGGAAAGCATCGGCGAATATGCCTTCTATCACACCTCTTCACTTGAATCCATCTCACTGACCGGCGTATATACTATCCAGGATTGGGCCTTCCAGCTTTCGGGAATAAAGTCCGCGGAATTTCCCAACCTGATGTATCTTTATGCAGCCGGATTTTATGAATGTGCCAATCTCGAAACCTTTATCGGCGGTGAGAAATTGGTCAAGGTCGGCAATATTGCCTTCTGCAAGGATGAGAAACTGAAATATGTAACTCTCGGGCCCAATCTTAAAGAAATCGGTTCTATGTCGTTCGCTTTCTGCACTTCCCTTGAGGAGATAGTTCTTCCCGAGGCTCTTACTAAGGTGGGGAATGACGCCTTCAGCGGCATTTCATTGAAGCGTATCTTTATTCTTTCACCTGATTTCATGACATACTGCGATACCTGCAAGATTCTCCGCAATAAGTATATGGAAAAAATCTACTGTCCGGAAGATATGATTTTCAATCTGAAATACTATATCTCCACCGGCAGCGAGGATAATGAACCCCAGTTCCTGGCATCGCAGGCTGAAGTGGCTCCCCTTTCTGACGTTGTCGAGCTCAAGCAGGTGCAGGGCGACGAGTTCGAGGCTGAAAAGAAGATTGAAGAGATTACCCTTCTAAAGGTGTTCAACGCCGAAGGCAACACGGAAATCTTCCCCTATTCAGGTCTCTACACGATCAGCGGTGATCAGGTTATACTGGATTACAGGGTGGATAAACGCAATCTTCTCCGTTATACAACTACCCTAAACCGCAATACCGGGATCAACGACATTCTTCAAGATAACGATTCCAATGAACACCGCTGGTATGACCTACAAGGACGTCAGGTAAGTAAACCTTCCAAAGGAGTATTTATCCTCCGTAATGGATCGAAAGTTCAGAAAGTGATCTTGTAATCTCTTCCGGTGTCGATAAACTCTCCCGCAACATCCGAAATCATCTTTTTACAATCCATAAATCTTTCACGCAGAAAGGGCCGAGCTAATTTAGCTCGACCCTTTCTTTTTATAAGTAAATGTTATAGTGAAATCAGAAAGCAAACTTGATATTGCGGATCACGTATATTCCGGAGGATAGACCGTTTAATTCGTTACGGCCTGCCTTGAGGGCAACGGTAAATACTGCCTTACCATCCGCAGCATACACAGTCTCCACACACGACTCTTCTGTATGAACTATTGCGATTCCATTTTCCACAGTTACCTTGAACGAACCGCTTACCGCATTTTCCACACCTGTCTCCAGAGGTTTCTCGACTCCGGGAAGTTCCGTCAGAATCTCAGGCAATCCAAGAGAAGAGGAAGCATACACAGTGAACGGACTTACTGTAACACCAGGTTCATTTCCCTCTTCGCTCTCGGCCTCAGCCGGTAGGAAAGCATAGGAGTTTGCATCAGGAAGATATATGTCGGCGGCAGGAAGATTCTGCTCTTTATATGTGGCATGCAGGGAATAATCCTTTCCGTTAACGCATATCTCAGCGGGGGTTGCCGCAACAGTACCCTCAGATGTCCTGAAAGTTGTGGTGCCGGTTTCGGAGGTATAGAAGAAGTATGGAATGTTAGCTTCGATTTTCTCCACACCGTGCAGTTTGCCGCTCTCGGAATCAAGACCGAAAACGGAATTGTTCTCGGCACCATCCTCTTTTTCGAGCGAAGCAGCCAAAGCGATCTCCTTCACACCGTCGGTGATGGTCTCCACATCGAAAGGAACTACAATTGGCGTCCAATTGCCGGTCTCGACTTCCAAGGAAACCTCCGCTCCTTCTCCGATATTGAATTTATGAGGGATGGCGAGAGGATAACCTTCGACGAAAGTTATGTCGCTGTCGGCGGAATAGACTCTACCTTCGCGCTCCTCCTGAGTTCCGTCAAGAGTGGTTTCCAGAATAGTACCTATGCTGGCCTTGATATAGTTGGCTTTAGCAGCCGGAACCTCCACTCCATCGTCCAGAATCACGATGCAGTTGGGATTGACCCCCTTGAATGCGTCAGAACCTAAGCGTCCGCTCTTTTTCTGAGTTCTGCGTCGTGCCTTGCTTGAAGGATCGGCGGAAGAAGAGAGAAGCGTGATTACTGTCAGGTTGCCACAACCGTCAAAAGCGCCGTCGCCGATGCTGCTGACTCCGGTAAGTGTGATTTTCTCGAGGGCTCCACAGTCTTTGAACGCACCCTCACCGACTGATCCTACAGTCGCAGGGATATCTACACTCTGAAGATTGACACATCCGTTGAACATGTTGGCACTAATCTCTTCTACCTCAGGAAGCACGACCGTAGTCAAAGCATCCATGCCGGAAAAAGCACTCTCAGGAATCTCTCCTTTGAAACCGGATAGGTCAAGATTCTCAAGATTTTCAAAACATTCCACAGCATACGCGAGTTCGTCTGCCGTCATTTCGCCGGCAAGGGCTATTGAAGTCACGGAGGCGGATTCCTCGGGCTTGATTGCCGCAAGCTCCTCGGAATTGATTGTCGCACCGTTGCCTGGCACTGCGAAGATCTCGATATTGGCGCTTCCGCTTGCAGTGCTGAGGCTATAATAGCCATCCGCATCCGAGGAGAGTTCTTCCGCACCCTTCATGACACGCGCCTCCAGACCTTCATTATCATCCTTGAAGCTAACCTTGAAGCGTACGAGAGAGTTTTCGGCCACATCCCTTAACACAGGCGAAAGGGGATTCGTCGTGTCAAAGTCATGGAATGTATAGTTCTCTTCATTTGATACCTCAGGAGTGGAGATCTCAAAGAGAGAAGAGGTGGAGCTGAAAGCGATATCGTGGGTATAGATCACATCTATCCTGTGGTGGCCGGCCTTTTCATTACTCTTAGCGGGATTATAGAACGTCACCGGTATGGATCCGTCAGAGGCTGCGCTGATCTCAACTCCGTTATCGAAGATCTTGCTCTTGATCTCAGGATGCGTCAGCATTAATTTCCCTTCGGTGCTCATGCTCTCGAGGGCAACGTTTTCGCTCAGGAACTCAGCAATTTTGCTCACATCGGTTCCGTCAGTTACTTTAACGCGAGTAGGATCGAAGTCAACGCCATACACCGGGTTTTCAGAAAGAATATTATATCCCTGCGCTACCCACGGGTTGCCGTATTCCCAGCTATTGTAAGGAGTCTTGTAGGCACCCAGATACTCCTTAGGAACTATAACAGTGATCTTCGACCCGTCGGCTAAGTTCTCGGAGTTCCTGAAACCCAGATCATACATCGTGTAGTCCGGCTTGTTATATTCAGAATTGGTAGAAGCCATAGGATTGTAATGGCTTACCACTACCCGGCCGTTTACAGTAGAAGGAGTACCGGGAATACGTATAGTTGTCAGCGAGGTACATCCTTTGAATACCTGTGAGCCGAGAGAATAGCCGTATTTGATACCCCCCGAGCTATATCTTCCGATTTCTATCTTCTCCGACTTCAGATCAAGCGGCAGAGTGATCTCCTTCAGGCGGGAGCAATTGGTGAAAGCACCATCTGCAATTCTGGTAACGGTATTGGGAAGGATAATCTCCTCCACTACAGGCACTACCGAGGTAACGCCACTCGGATTATACAGAAGGTTGGAAGGGATGAAGTTATCAAACTTATCATTGTCTGAAGTCGGAGTCAGAACATCGGCCACGATCTTCACGCCGGAAAGGTCAAGACGCTTGATTGTTCGGGCGGCGAAATCCTGACGGAAAGCGAGAGAGAGATCCTTGCTGTAAACTTCTCCGGTCACGATCACATTGGCGGCGACTGTCTCCGCAGTCACAGCCTTATATAGTTCGTTAGGCTTGACGTTATAGGTAACGGAACCAATCTCTCTCGGATCATAGACGTCTATGGAGAATTCCATATCTTCGAGTGCGACGAAAGGATAGCTCACTGAAGGCGCGCCCTTCAAGATATCCTTGCCGTTTAACGAAACGTTAACTCTATAGGCGGCTGAGTTCGGTGTTACATTAAGGGTCAGGTCGCGGCCGCGAACTGCTGTCGGAGTGACACCTGAAACAGTGGCATTCTCTACGGTCGGTACCGATATGTTATATATCGGAGTCATGTTGTTGAGCGCAGGAAGAGCATAGACTATATCGCTTGAACCACCGTAAACAAGATTCCAATTCTTCTTATTGAAAGATGTTACGAGTCGAAGCATATTCCCTTCACGAACAGTCGATTCAGATACCTTGCAATTAACGTTGAGACGGAAATTATCAGCCGCACCGGCGTTCCATACCGTTATGGGAGATATAAATTCCTTGATGTTACCCTTGGAATCGGTAAGCGCGATGCCCCAGTACATCTGATCGTAACCCGTAGGTACATTCAGGGCGTTGAGACGGACCGTAAACTCGCTCCCCGGGATTACGTTGACCGCATCTGAGAACATTCCTATTGAGCCGTTCTTGTCGGTAAGCGTCCATACGGATTTGTTAGGATCAGCCGCAAGAGGAGCCACAAGATCAAAATGAATTATCGTATTGTCGTTGAGCGTAACATTGTAGTTCCCATCCGCATCGGAATAGAGACGGCTGGAGTTGGCATATACTTCAAGGCGATTATCGTTATCGGCTATATGAGATGCCTTGAAGGAGATTTTCTCCCCTTTGCCAAGCTTGCCGGGAACGGTTTCCGATTCAAACTTGACCTCATTGTTGTCCATAACGGCAAACAGAATGTCATCGGAAGTCTGGGGGCGATCCACGACGATGTTTTTTATCGTGTTCCAGTTTTAAGCATTGCTATAATTCGCCACGGCACCCTCATCAGGCACATGAAGCGTTACAAGGTCAACCTTTACTCCTGAAAGCACACACCAGTTGATAAACTCCGCCTTACTGCGCCCCACATAAATGTCGCGCAGGGCCGAGCATCCTACAAAGATGTTGTATTCATATTTGCTTACTCCGGATGGTATCGAGATAGTAGTGATGCCACACTGCCTGAAACAGCCGTTGTTGAGACGGTTGATGGATTTCGGAAGGATCACTTCCTTCAGACCCCCCTCACCGCGAAAAGCCTCGCGGGGTATGGCATTGGCCTGATCATTACCATTGGCCGTGATGTTCACTCCCGAGATGTCGAGACGACGGAGATCCATCGCATCCCTCATAAAAGCGAAGTCACGCGCATCGATAGTTCCGAAAACGGTAAGCTCCTTTATGGTGCCTGTCTCGGAATCCGGAATCACCGATGATAATGTGCCGGGAACACCAACCCATACAGATCGTTTTTCCTTAACCTCAGATGCTTTCTGCACCAAAATCGATATTTCCTGATTCTCCCTAACGTTGGCTATACGATAAGTCTCTCCTGAAGGTGTGAGAGCAATTCCGTTAGCCTTGACCGTTACCACATCTTCCTGAGGATTCAATGCCTTGACAGTAAAAGAATAATCCCATCCGCGGATCACAGTGGATTCTCCTGTGAGCGTAACTCCTGCCGAGGAGGGGAAATTAACGGAAAATACCGCCGGAGCCGAGGAAGCCGGGTCAAGCTCGTTGACCGTCGGAAGCTCTCCTGCAACTGGCAGCCAGAGACTCTGACCGTCGGCGAGGGTCATCAGACGAACTCTGTCGCCGGAAGCCACTGCGACTCCCGCAGGCAGCACACAGTCGTTGAAGTCGGTATAACCGTTATAAAGATACCCCATCGACTGCATAGAGAAATCCTGCTGACGACTAAGCAAAGCCTTCATGACGCCGTTCTCGTCGGTAAGGGCCACCGCTATCTTCCCCTTGAAGTCGTTATAGCTGACATTCTTGAGGTTACCTACCCTTATCTTGAACTTCTTACCGGAGGAAAGGTCGGTCATGTCAGATCCTATACCTGTCTGGTTGCCGTCTGAGGTGATATGAATAGGCGACCACTCGGCGACGCTTCCGGAAGCCGGTCGGATATTATAGATGATCGTGTTCAGGTTATTGTAATGATGCTCCCTGCTTACTGTCGGATTGAGCGAAGTAGTGACGAAATAGCCGTCGGCCGATCCTCCCCAGCCCCAGTTGAAATGAAAATAATCACCTTCGTAGCCATCGCATACGAAAGCGTGACCCGCCGTCACATCCTGACCGCAATAAAGAACCGGCCGGTTCTCGTCAATCTCCCGGCGGATGATGGCATCCCATTCCTTCTGGGTGGCAACTTCCTGACGCTTTTTATACGATACTCCGGGATCGTAACCGAAATAGGTGGTCAACGCCCCGGGAACGCGAACCTCGTATGCGCTCGAGCCCGACATGGCATACTGCGTATCGATACTCTTTGATGCATGATACATTAAAGTGGCTACGGCGTCGGCCTCGCTGCTGTCGTAGCCGGAGCGGTAGTTGTCCATACGCATGTTGCTCCAGTCATAGTTGGCATCGAAGTCAACTCCTCCGAAACCTCCTCTGCCGGCCTGCGGATACTCATGATATTTCATGATCGTGGCCATCGCCGTGCCTACGCATCCCACGAGGGGACGACCCGGTATCATGGCATTGAACGGTGCTTCCTGACTCCATTTAGGAGTAGCCAGTTCTTTTTTATCCCTACTTTCCGCTGATTTTCTCGCCCTTTTTCTTAGCTCGGCAAGACTTCCTGAACTTTGAAGAGAAGGAGCGGCCTTGATCTCTTTCTCAAGTCCCGCTACCATCCATTTCATGCCGTCGGGCATCTCCTTCACAGGATACCCGTTTTTGAAAGAGTAGCCCAAGATAGATGTCGTAGTTGCGCTTTCAGCCGATACCATGACGAATCCTCTGTCTCCGGCCAGGTTGAAAATATAATAGGCCGGAGATTTCTCACTTCCTCCTGTATAGACAGGTTCGAGTGATACGTTTCCAGCCGGCTGACCGGTTCTTGAAACCACAAATTCAATAGCTAACGATTTAGCATCGCTGAGAGAGACTTTTTCCGCGTAAGAACTGATTGCCGTACCCAGAACAAGGGTAGGAATCGCTAATAGGCGTAAGTTTCTTTTCATAAATGTAATGTTAGAATT
>JAIDPP010000379.1:0-4474 GCA_029062725.1 Muribaculaceae bacterium
TCTTAACAGAAGAAGATACAAATTATTTTACAAAGAAAATAAATAGAATTATTAATTATTTCTCATCTTTTTCAAAGGACACTGGGACTCCTGTTAATGATTCAGAGCTTCCAAATGAAGCTACTGAGATTACCCTCGTGAGATTCTTTGATGAGATACTGGTTTTTGACGGACAAAAACGTGAGGAGTTTATTTGTAAGTACATTAAAAATCTCTCTGAGTTTTTTAGTATCATTAACAATCAATTGGCACTCTATTCTTTTGCTTCGCTATTTTACCCTGTTGTACCTAAGCGGGGAAGATACAGTGAAGATAAGGTTACAGCTGCCACTCGTCTTTCTAGAGGAATTCAATGGAAGAAATCCCCGGAGAATGAAAATGAAGTGATTCAACTAATAATTGCGTTAAATCCTACACATTTTAATCGTCTTAAACCATGTAAAAAAGAAACGGTCAGTCCTGCCAGAAGGATTAATTATTTGGTAAAACTCTACTGCGATAAGAGTCATAAATATTCTTGGATAAAAGACTTCATCGAAGACTACTGGCCTCAATTCGCTCAAGATGAATTTGAATATAAGATTAAAAAATGAAAACAAGAAAAATAGCTCAATAACTTTCACCTGCGCAGAGCTATCAGGTATATGAACTTCTATGATCGTGTGTGATACTTTAGGGGACTAAAAAGGGGACTAATTCGGGCGATAAAAAGAAAAGTCGCTGTATTTCAGCGACTTAAAATTGATAGGAGTGGTCCCACTTGGGCTTGAACCAAGGACTCCCTGATTATGAGAGAGATTCCACATCATTTTAAAGTACTGGTTAATAATATTTTAATTGTTCTCTAATTTTACTTGCAAGTCTTTTTGCAAGTCATGTGTTTGAGTGACTTTCCAAAAGACCATTTAGCCGTTTTACTTCTGCTTCCAACGTCCTTATGCGGGCTTGAGCTTCTGCAAGTCGATTCTCGGACTTCATAAGGAGGTGCAGAAAGGCCTGATAGGTGGTAGGAGAATCATCTTTTACACGGCCATCTCCCGTGGGGTATTCCGTATCTTTATGATTAACCTCCTTTGCAACATCCGAAGGTACGTACATTCCCCCGGGTGAATTAACCAACGAATTTTTGACGTTTCTAACCGTACCGTTTCCGGATGGAATGGGATCACTCAGATAAGCGTCAATATTCTCTATGTTGTAGAGCCTCACTAATTCCTCAAGAAAAGCACGAGGAGCCGATCTCTTGCCGTGTTCTATGGCTGAGAGGAAGCTGGACGGTCTTTTGACAGCCTCTGCAATCTCTTTTTGACTTAAATTTAGAAAGTTTCTAAGACCTTTTAAATCAAGTATTTGACCCTTTTGGCGCATAATTTATCCATTAAATTAACCACTTTAATGATTAAGTTATGCAATAAATTTTGTACCTTTGTGGTTAAATTACCCAGTTGAGGGAGTAAAATTGCATACGCTATCACTAAAACTTATGCAAAGTTACTAATTTTATCCGATAAACCCAAAGTTTAATCAATAAAAATTTATTTTAGTGGATAAAAGAAAAATTTCGCTTAAAGACCTCTATGATGAGAAGAAGCGCGCCCAATCGGTTCCCCCTGCTAAACAGATGCTTAATGATTTGATGGAGGCAACCGGTCGATCGGAGGTTACGGTAAGACAGTGGATAATCGGTAAGTTCAAGCCTGAGCCAATTATCTGTAAAATCATAGCCGACAAACTTAATATCGATCCAGCTTATCTTTTCCCGGAAAAGGAGGTGCCTGATGGTAACTGATGTTCCCGTTGTGTCTCCCACCTCAAGATACACCATAACAGAAACATGCCTGCTGCTTGGTGTACACAGGAATACGTTGAGGAAATATACGGAAAC
This sequence comes from Muribaculaceae bacterium, assembly GCA_029062725.1. GTDB lineage: Bacteria > Bacteroidota > Bacteroidia > Bacteroidales > Muribaculaceae > Lepagella. The sequence continues at coordinate 1,886 of JAIDPP010000379.1, forward strand.
AGGGAAAATAAAGTCCGGCACAAGAATGGGGACAGCAAAACGATTCTATCTTGGAAGTGAGATCTTGAAATTCTGGCAACGTCAGATTTAAGATTCTAAGTCATCACCGTAAACTGATTCTAATGAAAGGCTGGATTGCTTTGCCTCGCGACATCGAACACCATTGGCTATGGATGAACCCACGTTATTTTCAAATGTGGGTCAAGATGCTGTTCCTTTGCCAATGGGAGGACGGGGCGGTGATGATAGGCAAAAATCGAGTGGAAGTTAAGAAGGGTCAGTTTGCAACAACAATGCGCATATTGAGTTCACAATTCCATTGTGGGAAACAGTGTACTATGGATTTTCTGAAAACCCTTGAAGAAGGTGATTTGATCAAGAAAGAAGTATTCTCAAAATATACTCTGATTACAGTTTTGGATTATATGGAAATGAAGCTCATGAGAGGCATGAAATCAGGCGGGGAATCTCGTTCAAAAGCTCCCCCGCACGACCGCGAAAACGACCGCAAAGCGGCACATATAAAAGAATCTAATAATAAAGAAGATTCTTCTTCTTCATCGCGAGCAGACTTTGAAAAGATTTTTCAGACTTTAAGGGAAGATGAAGAGATGTGGAGCGTCATAGCCCAGGACAGAAAGGGAAGTATAGACGAGCTAAGAGCATCGGCAGAAGAATTTTTTCGAGAACGACTTCTGAAACTTGATACTCCACCGGATTTTCAAGCTATCAAAAATCATTTGGTAAATTGGCTCAGGAAATCAGAAGAGATCAACGCGACAAAGAAAAAGATAAGAAAACACCAAAACCAAGACAACAATGGCACAGCCGCACCGGATTTGCGAAGAGGCGTGGATGAAGCACCTCCTGAACCACGGGGAGCTAAGAAAGGACGCTTTTAGCATAAACCTGCCTATTCCTGAAATAGCCCAGTTACTACAGCATTTCTATATACAGCAAGTGAATTACCGTAATCGTGAGTATATAGCCGATCCATTTGTGACGAGTCAGATTCTTCAGGTGGCTGAAATCCTCGGTACCCCTTCACACAGATTTGCAATTATACTCATGGGGCAATATGGGAATGGAAAAACTACCATGCTCCGGGCCATCCGCTCCCTCATCCATTCTCTTTTTGAAATAAACCATCCCTCAATACGTCATTTGAAGGATTTCCGGGGCAGTATTTCTATCGTTGCTGCCAAAGATATGGTAAAGCATATCATATCGGGAGAGCATACTTATCGTCTTGAAGATATGGTAATGATTGATGATTGGGGAAGCGAACCCCAGGAGATTGTCCATTACGGGATGATTTATACTCCGATCATAGACTTGATAGAGTACAGGTACGATAGAATGAAATATACTATTCTGTCAACTAATATGAAATTAGAAGACATACGCCCCAAGTACAAACACAGATGCGCCGATCGATTGGAGGAGATGGCTCATTTGGTAGAGTTTACCGGAGATTCGTATAGAAATGTATGATTAATCCTGATTCTTTGAATAATTACATGAAAATAAAACGAACTCGATACAAAAAGAATATCCCGGTGGATATAGCAATCAATCCCGAAGAGTATTACTCTGTAGCCAAGGCTTCCTGTTATCTTGGGAAAAGCCGGATGTCAATATATCGTTATCTGGCATCACACACCCATGCCTTAGATTCCCGGAAACGTCCGGGCTGTTTCAAGAAACTTATCAAGGGAGAAGACCTTATCGCATTCAAAGCGAAAGGTCTTCCGAAATGTGGCAGGCATCGCCTTGACCATTCTGACACATAAGAAGGGTCAGTTCCAAGTGAAAGGAGGAAGCTCTTTCCATTTCTCTTCCTTTTCCAAATGATAGTTCAAATTGAACCATAGAACCCAGACGCGTGTATGCAGATCCTCTATCTCTCGAAAGAGTTCAAAGTATCTTGATGGATTCAGATTGCTGATTCCCTCAAGATACTCAGCAAGATAGCGTTCCGTATTAAATGATGTGTGAAATTTCTCAATGTCCTCAATCATTAATTCCGGAGCATCGACAATCCATTCTGCTGAGAATGAGAATGGCTTTCCGTCTTTAGTAATCCATATAAAATCAACAAAGCAGTTATTCCCTTTATATGGGGTCACGACTGTTTGCCATCCTAAATCGGCGGCTATTGCAATAATATCATTCAACTTCATACAAGGATTTGATTAATTAAGGGAACCAGATAATTCCACACAATCAGGCTTGCCATGTCCGGGACGGATGTAGCAAGCCGTTTCATTATGGAGTAATAAATCAGTAAGGCTCAGGAATATCCAATTTCTTGATATTGTCAAGAAGTTCTCCAATCATCTTCTCTGTGGCTTCCATATCTTCAAGAACATCTCTAAGTCGGTATGGTGAGCCATTCATGCCGTGTCCGAAACTGTCAAGCCAAATATATGTTTGATAGTCAACATCGTAATCCTCATAGTAGTTTTCAATATCATCTATGAGGGTGGTGATGTCTGCATCAGAAAGCGTAGCACTGAAGGAAAAATCCTGACCTGCCGGACTATACTTGGAAAATTCAAATTCGGTATTCTGTTCCTTGTAATTTAT
>JAIDPP010000379.1:4574-7239 GCA_029062725.1 Muribaculaceae bacterium
TAGCCGTTCATTCCTACGATTGTTCCCCTATGGTAGCCTCTCCACGGGGTCAGCAGTTCACACTGACGCCCGTAGTTATCGCATAGTTCTTGTTCCATATCACTTGACGGCAATTGAGGTCTCATACTTGGGGTCATAAATTTCGTCTGCCTCAATCAGAGCCTCGTATGCCACTGCGGATTGACGGGCTGCCCTTTCATTGCGAGGGTCATAATAACCCTTTCGGTAGTTCACCGCGAGTTGGCGCATGTACGCAAGACATACGTTGAACATCTGCGACTGGAGGTATCGGTGCGCTTCAGCCATAGCCTTTCCGGTCTTATCAGCGGAAGCCATATAGCCGTTTACAAAATTCTCAAAGTGCTTGGCAAACTCCAAATCACCCTTTGCGATGCCTTCTTGTTCCATAGTTCTGTGCCTTTATTTTGCTTGATTATATATTTCGGGTTCGGACGAGACATTGTAGATGTAATCGCCACACTTAACCAAAAGGCAATCCTGCCCATAGTATCGTTTCTTCATCCCTGCCACACTCCCTGTGCGGTGGAAATTAGGGAATCTGCTCAATTGTGCTTCTTTCCCTTGTTTGATTGTCATTCTTTTTACCCTCATAGTTGCTTGAATTGAAAGCCTGATTCTTTTCCCTCTTGTAAAGCTCATTGGAGCTTATCGGTCGGGATAATCGTTTTACATGCTTTTCTCACTGTGGCAAAAGGGATGATAAGACAAGGGTGGAGTCAGAGGAAAAATCCGGAATACCCAATTTTGAGGTACGAAAAATTGTGGAAGGCTGCCGGATTTTACCTCCGACGAAAGCGTAAGCGTCCCTTGGCGTTCATCCTTGCCACAGTAATTTTGCATGGTAAAACGTTACCGGCCGATAAGGATCCAATTGTGCTGAATGGATTGAAATATTGTCAACTTTTCAAAAGATTCATCAAGCGTTTACAGATTTACTTTCTTTTCAGATTAGTTTCCGGTTAAGGCAAGTATTCGTTTCAGGCAAGTCCACGATTCAGATTCCATATTCAAAGGTCAGCAACGCGGAAATAACCGAAGTGATGCTTGCGAACCTCGGTCATTTCCGCGTTGCTGACAATCTTGAGGAGCGGTCAAGTATTCCAGATACATCGGTGAAAGATTGCTCGGAGAGAATCACGGAGCAATCACACCGGGTATCTTCCAAATGGCAGAAAATGATGGCGCCACATTTTTATGGTTCGTCACCATTGCTGCCGACCTGCAGAGCCGGTAGTGTTCTAAAGAAATCGGATTCTTCTGTCATAAGTGCAACCTATGACAGTAAGATACGGCAAGTAATCATTTTCAGAATGGTATTCGATTCAGATAAGTATTCGTTGCAGATAGAGTCTTCATCAGTCAGCAACGCGGAAATGACCGAAGTGAAGCCTGCGAATCTCGGTTGTTTCGGGGTTGCTGACCAACTCGCGGAGCAGATAAGCGTTCCTGATAAATCGGTGAAGGATTGCTCGGAGAGAATCACGGAGCAATCCCTCCGGCTAACTTCCAAATGGCATAAAATGGTGGCGGCACATTTTTATGGCTCGTCACCATTACTGCCAACCTGCGGAGCAGTTGGTATTCCAAAGAATCGGCTCTTTCAGTCATAAGTGCCAACCTATGACTGATAATAGCCGGCAATTATTCGTTTTCAGATTAGCTATCGATTCAGATTAATTTTCATTTGTAGGAATAATCTTCATCAGTCAGCAACGCGGAAATGACCGAAGTGAAGCCTGCGAAACCTCGGCTATTTCGGCGTTGCTGATTATCTTGCGGAGCATAGAAGTTTTCCATAAACATCGGTGGAAGATTGCTCTGTGAAAATCACGGAGCAATCCCACGGATATAGTTTTCTAACCGGCAGGGAATTATAGGGCTGTTCTTTTATGGTTGAACACCACATTCCAACTATCTGATTATTCTATGGCAGTGAGATCGTTCTTTTCATAGCGGTTATGACCCTTCAAACGCTTCTTATAATTCCAACACTTGATGGCTTCTGTTAAGGTTTTACCTGGGTTATCGGTAAAGAAATCTCGTATGTATGTATTGTATTCAAACTGTCTATCGATCGTCGACTTACCTTTTTTCTTCTCTTCAAGAATCCTGAAATATGCATCAATGGCATCCCTGTAGGTCTTTCCGGTATTTTCCCTTAACCAATTCTGGAATGCCACGTTAAAAGAGAAACCGCTTCCGATATGTTTCTTGAAAAACATTCTGTGGTTTTCTGAGCACACAAAGTTTGGTTCTATACTCATGTTTTCTGTAATAAAAGCTATTGGAGCTGCCTTAACTCTCAATTTGGGGGATTTAAGGATCTCGCCAGTGTCAAGAAAATGTGCGATTTTATTAGTTAACTCAATTTTTCCACCTGACGTAGGCAACCCGTTCTTTCTACAGAAATCCAATAATTCCTCTTTCAGAAAATAATACTCTCTAAATGTTGCGCTATCCAAATTCCTATCTAATTCGGGTCGTTTTCCCATATCATGTTATATTATTGGGCGATTACAAGACGATAGTTTATCCTCTAAGTAAGCATATATCTCATCATGAAAGTGCGGAATCTCGTCCAGTAGTTCCTGCTCTGAACTTTTCAATCTATTCTTACGGGCCATGAGGCTTCCGTAAGTCATCA
>JAIDPP010000038.1 GCA_029062725.1 Muribaculaceae bacterium
AATCCTTACCGCGTCACCTCCTCCGCGGCCGAAATCCTTCCCGCAGACCATATCTCGAAGAAGCATCCGGAACGCTTTTTCCGTTACGATGGAAAGATACTTTTCGACCCGGCCTATCAGGAGAACCGTGACTTCATCTGTAATGTAGTGAAAGATATCATGCAGCGTTATGACGTGGATGCGATCCATATCGATGATTATTTCTATCCCTATCCGGTAGCTGGCAAGAGTATCCCTGACGATGCGAGCTATGCCAAATTCGGCAACGGAATGAAACGCGCCGACTGGCGTCGTCATAATGTAAATCTTCTCATCGAGCAACTTCACTCCACAATCAAGGAAACGAAACCCTGGGTCCGATTCGGAATCTCTCCTTTCGGCATCTGGCGCAATAAGAAGGAGGATCCTCGCGGGAGCGAAAGTAACGGATTCACCAACTATGACGGCCTTTATGCCGATATCCTCCTCTGGGCCAAGAACGGCTGGGTGGATTATCTCTCGCCACAACTCTATTGGGAACTTGACAAGACAGTGGCGCCCAGCCGTAAATTGGCTAAATGGTGGAGCGATAATGCTCATGGTGTGGATCTCTATATCGGTCAGGACCTGCGCCTGACGATGAATACTCCTGACACCAAAGCGGGAAAGCCTAATGAACTTTCAACTAAAATCAAACTTACGCGAACCCTCCCGAATGTGAAGGGAGCGATCTGGTTTCACGGCTATTGGCTCACGGAAAACTACAAGGGGGCTCATAAGCAGATGATGGAGGATCACTACCCTACTCTTGCTTTGCCTCCCGTATATGGAGACCCTTCAAACCTTCCGCAGCAGGTTAGAGATGTAAAGATCGCCAAGGAGCGTGACGGCCGTTCGTTGATTGAATGGGAGACTCCTAAAAAGGGACATCACAAGGAATCGGAATCGGATGTAGTGAAATATGTGGTATATGAGTTTTTCCCGGGCGAGGAGCAGGATCTCAATAATCCGGAGGCTATTGTAGCCATCACTCCTGAAACCGCCGTAGTGCTCCCGGGAGTGAGCGAGGGGAACACATACGCCGTTACGGCCGTTGATCGCATGAACCGAGAATCCAAACCGATTTTCGTTTACAGTAAGAAATAAATATTGGTGGATCAAGAAATTAATATTAATGGGTTAAACCTAATCAAGGCTATGTAAAATTATTGCTGTCCGATAAAAATCAAATAGGCTCATAA
>JAIDPP010000380.1 GCA_029062725.1 Muribaculaceae bacterium
CAAAATAATGAGGTCGTAAAATCAAGACATCAGCTCAGTAGCAAATTCCAATGCCGTTAAAAAATAATATCTTGAAAAAATTTTGTAATCCATTTAAAATTAACTATTTTTGTGATAACCAAGTAATAAAACCATAAATATTGCTTAATAAACCGGGATGGCAGACAGCAGGAATTTTATTATCTGGACATCAGAAAATATTTAAACGCTTTCTCGTTCCTCTCTTCCCTTATTTGTATCATTAAAGTCATTAAGAGGGACATGACTTGAATTAATTTTTATATCATGGGAAAACTCTACCGTAGCATGATTGCAGCAGGACTGGCAGTGGCAGCTGTCTCCTTTGCACAAGCCCAATCGGAAGTATATGTTGTCGGCAACATTTCCGATTGGACAGCGCCTGCCGAGGCCAATTTCGATTTCTACCAACAGTTCCGGATGAAAGAAGCAGGCCGGATTCACGACAAGACAGTTTGGCAGGCTGATTTCGATATCAGTTCTTTAGATCAGAAACCAATGTTCCGTTTCTATGAAGGCCTTAACGGTTGGGAAATCGGCTCATTTGGTTCTCAGCAAGCGGATAGTCCAATCGACTTTACTATAGCTTCAGCTGAAGAGGGCCTGACAGTAGTGGAAGGGAAAGGAGCTTTCAATTTTCCGGATTGGGAGGGTGATCATATCTACATCGCTTTATGCGGAAATGTCATGACGGCGTCTCCGGATCATTACGTCGAAATTCCCCGTTTTCCGGAAGTGTACTCGACAAGTTATGGATATTTTTCCGATATGGCGCAATGCCCCGATAATCCGGGGGTGTATGTTCTTAAAACTTTTTCAGGAGTCTTCAATATTGATGGCTATATCGCTGTGCCCGGAAAAATAGCAGGAGATGAGGCGAAAGAGTTTCTGTATATTAATCCTACAGAAGAATTTAAGATTGATGAATTCGGAATTGCGTCTGCGGAGTATACATATTCTGACTCACCACAAGGCTTTCTCTTGACTGCCCATTCCAATATGATCACTTCTGATGCGGCTTTATTTCTCGACACCAATAGTCAAAAGATTATATTGAATACCGGTGTCACGAGATGGATCACCGGAAGTTTTAACGAAAACAAACAGATTACTTTCGATAACTATAAAGATTTTGGGCCCCACTATACCTCCGGGGAGGAGAACGAACCAATTTATATTGATGTGCCTGAAGGGAAGCTGAATGTGGCCATTGTGGCACCTACCCTTGAAAATAAAAACTTATTCGATATTATGTGGAATGGCACAAGCGCATATTTGAATCCTAATCAGTATAATCTTGTTTGGGATTCTTGTCCGGGAGGAAAATTGGTATGGATCAACGGCTCCTCCTTGACTTACATTAATGGAGATGAGCAGATTTATCTAAGCTATCCCGACACAAATGGTAATTTGATAGCGCAAAAGTTAAATCCGGGGTCAGATGAGCTTGTCTTAGAAACGACAATAGATATTCCGGAAAACCCGTCAAACTTTTTTTTCTATCTTAGTTATGGTGAAATCACGAGTGGCCTTTCTATTTATCCGGAAAGCGGTGGAAGCTGGATATTCAACGGTCAATCTCCCGTAACTAAGAAGTATCAACTGCAAGCTTGGACTAACGAGCAGAATATATGCCAGTTCCCTTACGGCGGTAAGATCATTGTCCGTGTAAATACAGCCGATAGAGAAATTACCATTTCCCCTGTAGATTGTACACCAACGATCCTTCCGTTGGCTTCTTATATTGTCGGTGAAAATGATGAGGTGGAATTGACACCCGCAATTCTAAATACCGAATTATATTCATACGGATTTTGGGTTTATGATGAAATCTATAATAATGAATGTCGAGATATTTGCTTCCGTTTTCAGGATGGAAACTATCTGATTCCTGATCTTTCATCCGCAATATATGATAAAAATTGCGTATTCTCTTATAGTTATACTCTTTCTAAAGAGAAAAAGGATGCTATAATTCCTTTCCCGCAAGCCATAGGAAATAATTTAGGGGCTAAATTTTTCAATATAGATGCCACTAATAAAACGATCTCCATCTATGACTCTAATTCGAACCTGTCTGAATTTTCTTTTGAAGATGGAATAAGAGTTCCAAGAGAAATTACTATGGATGTCTGGGAGATAGATGAAAAGGATCATTCTATTTCTCATTTATATAAGAAAGATGATCAGGCGTTTGGATTGGAGACATATTCGGTGATTCCACGCATGACCTTGACTCAGGCGGATCTTGACACTCATACATTTGTCTATGAAGGAAATTTCTCATTGCTAAATGATGAAGCCACATATTTCATTCTTTCTTTAGGAACAGTTCCAAACTACTTCAATACGTATTATCCATTCTATGGTGTCGATGCCGGTTATTTCAATTATGGAGAATATTTTTCACCCGCTCTGAATCCGGTATTGGAAAGACCTGCATCTCTGTCGTATAATCCTAACCCTATTTGCATTTATCCGACTGATGCTCCTCTTAACTACGCAGTTAAAGTAACAATGGAGTCACCGACAAAAATTACTGTCTGGATAGGTAATGGGGAAGCCGGAGTTGAAAATACCATTCTGTCTGAGGAAGTCTTCAACGTTGTAGGTTTAAACGGAGCTATCCGGATCGACACCAACGCTGATCAGAATCTCGCAATTTATAATCTTTCCGGCATGATGGTAAGAAATCTTGAGATTCAATCCGGTATCACATTCATTCAAGGAATTGACCCCGGGATTTATATCATAAAGGGGAAGAAAGTGATCGTGAAATAATATTTCCTGCTTCAAACATATAGCCATTTAAAAAGGTGCAACCCGGATCGGGCTGCACCTTTTCCCTTTTATCTCCTTCCTCCGAAATTTCTTGGAATCCGGTCACCTCGCCGGTTTGGCTCATGGCCGGGACCGGGCCCCGGAGGAGTTTCTCCGGGACGAGGACCGGGAAAATCACCTAATCCTTCTTCCGGACCTGTCCCTACATTCTTCTTTACCGTATTGAACTTCCAGCTTACTCCAAACATTATATAACGGGTCAGATCGTTATATCTGCTGTCTGTTATCATGTTGGCGCTTACAGAACGGCTGATATTCTTTTTCTCTCCCAATATATCGTAGGCTCTGACTGAGAAAGTCAGGCTCTTGTCTTTCAGTACGCTATATGAGAGTTGGGCATTCCATAGCCATGAGGAGGTGTTGAAACCGCGTGAATAACCCGTTGACTTATCAAAGGCCAGGTCGGTCGATAGATTCAGGCCGAAGGGAAGATAGAGCGACGCATCGGCAGTGAAGCCGTAGGTATGGGTATATTGGTTTCGTTGCTGCGGAAGTGAATTTGAGGCTAAATTGAATGAATAGGTAGGATTGACCGACATCTGGAAAATGTCGGAGCTGAAAGTCAAACCCACATTGGGCGCGAGCCTAAGGTTGCCGGAGCGGTTGAAATCGCCGTTTATGTAGCCTGCCATATTGTTGTAGCTCGCCATCATCCGGGCGGAATACCTCCACTTCCTGTCGGTAAAAGGTTGGTTGATCATAAACATTCCGGTCAGACTCATATTACCGTTGGCATTGGCATACTCCGTGCGGCGTACGCCTGTTTCGGAATCCGTGGTGGTTCGTGATACAACCACGTTCGTGGAATATGATCCTCGCAGCATCGCCGTTATTGACTGCTGTAGATCGGAATTATAGTTATTGAAATGCATCCCTACAGTCTGAGTGAAGGTCGGCTTAAGATCCGGATTACCGATCACGATATTCAACGGATCCGACACGTCGGCCACCGGTTGAAGCTGACTGATAGAGGGCTGAGACGTCCTCGCGCGGTAGTTTATGCGCAAGGAGCGGGTCTTGGAGAATTTATACCGCATGTTGAAATAGGGCGCAACATTCCAGACCCAATGCGCGGGAATGGTCCGCTCGGCCATTATCAGGTCAGTGCTCTTGCTCATCGAAGGCGCGAGCACCATCCCAGCCTCCAGATTGTAGGCCTTGGTGACCCTCTTATATCCGGCACGCAGCTCCTGATTCATAAAACGGTTTCGGAACCGGTTAGAGAGCGTCGCGTCCGGTTCTGTCCCGGAAGGGACACCGTCAAGGTCCGCGACCTGAAAACTTTCCGGATCTGTAGGAGCCTCCAGATTATAGGTGTATTTGTCGGCATCATTGAAACGATACTGCATCCGGTAGGAGAATTGGAGGAAATTGCCTCTGGAAGCGTCTCCAAGCGGTTCGGTCCATGTGAGCCGACCCATTATGGAATTGTTCCATTGGTCATTGTCCGAGAAACGGTATAGAAGCGATTCTTCATCCTGAAGATAATAGCGGATATCGTTCCAGGATGTGGTCTTCTGCTTTGTGTCGGAAAATTCATACTTCACCTGCGCGCTGAACGACCTCCCCTTCCGCTCCCTGAACTGATGCGTGAAGATAAGATCGCCACCAGCCGAATAACCGGTGCCACGGTTGAAACGAGTGTTCTCGTTGAGATTCACACGCGAATGTAGAGCGTCACCGGCAAAAAGGGTGTCTGTATCAAACATCGACGATCGGCGTGAATTGAATGAGAAATTCGGCCGGAAGTCGAGAGTATTGAACTAATCTATCTTCCATTCCATACTGAACTCGGCACGCAGGTTGTGGCCTTTGACG
>JAIDPP010000381.1 GCA_029062725.1 Muribaculaceae bacterium
ACCAGATTATGGATATGCTCGGCACATACGGCTCTTACGACATACAGTGGGGAAACCATGACGCACTATGGATGGGAGCCGCCGCCGGCAATGAGAGCTGCATCGCAAATGTGCTCCGAATATCGCTGCGATACGACAATATGGCTACCATCGAGGAGGGATACGGAATAAATCTCGTGCCCCTCGCCACTTTCGCAATGGAGACTTACGGCGATGACCCCTGCTGTCGCTTCGCTCCCAAACTTGACCCCGACGATCCGATTCCGAGTGAGAAATCCCTCAAACTTATGGCAAAGATGCACAAGGCGATAAGCGTGATACAGTTCAAGCTCGAAGGACAGCTCATCGACCGGCATCCCGAATGGAACATGGCCGATCGCAAACTCCTCGGAGCCATCGACCATGAGAAAGGAACCGTGACCGTGGAGGGACAGGAATATCCGCTCAACGACACATCTTTCCCTACCGTAGATCCTTCCGACCCCTATACCCTTACCCCAGAGGAGAAGGAACTGATCGACAAGCTCCACCATTCTTTTATGATAAGTAACCGCCTTCAGAAACATGTCAGGTGTCTGCTGGCCAACGGCAGCCTCTACGGAATCTATAATTCCAATCTTCTCTACCATGCCTCGATGCCCCTTAACGCCGACGGATCGCTGAAAGAAATCAAGGTCGGGGAGAAGAGGCTCAAGGGGCGCGACCTTTACAACCATACCGATCTCCTTATGCGCGCCGCCTTCAACGACGACACTCCCACGGAGGAGCGGCTACAGGCAGTGGATTATTACTGGTATCTCTGGTGCGGCCCCGACTCTATTCTCTTCGACAAATCAAAGATGGCTACCTTCGAGCGTTATTTCATCGACGACAAGGTGACCCATAAGGAGCATAAAGGGGACTATTACCGCCTGCGCGACAACGAGGAGGTCTGCGACATGATCCTCGACGCTTTCGGGGTGGAGGGTGAACACCGCCATATTATCAACGGGCATGTGCCGGTGAAGAGCGGCAGCGGCGAATCCCCTATAAAAGGGAACGGCAAGCTGATGGTGATCGACGGGGGATTCTCGAAGGCATACCACCACACCACCGGCATCGCGGGCTATACTCTTGTCTATCACAGCCGGGGGTTCCAGCTCGTACGCCATGAACCCTTCTCATCGGCCGAGGATGCAGTGACCTGCGCCACGGATATCGTAAGCACTACCCAGCTCGTGGAGCTCAGCCGTCACCGGATGCGAGTCCGCGACACCGACAAGGGGAAGATCCTCCAGGGGCAGATCAACGAGCTGACCGAGCTCCTTTACGCTTACCGCCACGGCATAATAAAGGAGAGGTTCAGATAATATCCCTCGCATAGATCTGCATCCGGGGAACAAACTCCTTTTTCGTCATGCTATCAGCAAAAAGGTGACGGTGTATAAAAATTTGAAATTTTGACACACCGTCACCACTAATCTTCATCATAGTGATTTCCATTTCCGATACATTTCCGATTCATGCAGCGGGATAGGATCGGAACTGTCGAGCGAACGCACAAATATCAGTTCCGGCTCCACATGCACTGCATAGTTGTCGTTGGCGTCGCGCGTCACGGTATAGTCATCGGGATTATAGAGCCCCTGGAGGTTGCGCAGAGAGCGACGCAGACAAGCGATGATCGGGCGCCTTATCTCCGGAATGCTGAGGTCCGGGGCCGTTTCGCGGTCGCCTCCGAAGAGTTCGTAGATGGCTGCATACCTCTTACCGATACGCTGCATACGGCGATCGTAGCGAGCCGCTTCCTCCGGTGTGCGCGGACGATTGAAGTTCAACCCGTCGGCACCCTGACATAGAAGAAGGGCGTAGAGGGCGCGCTCCCGGCGGTGGAGTCCCTGAGCCTTGGAGTCGATGTCGGGAAAGAGTATCTCCTGCCGGTATGGGTCTATCACAATCTCGCTCCGGATATTATGGCGCACCAGCACGATGTCGAGAAGCTGCTTGTAGAAACCGTGGAAATGAAACTGATTGTCGCGCTCCTCCGAAGAACTCACCACATAGATATCCGTGTTCAGCAGAGCCAGAAAGCGGTCGATGAATCCCTGAACAGTCGCTACGATCCCCTCATCGACCTCTATCTTCAGATAATTGGCATATTGCACGCTGCCTACGAAACTGTTGCCTATCTTTATGAGTAGCGAGGGGTATGTGTTACGCAGCTCCGTAATGCCGCATTTGTTGCAGAGGAGATCCTTGCAGAAGATGCCGGTGTTCATCTTGAGCAGGGAGCGGTAGGTGGTGTCGAGCCCCGCATCGCTCATCGAAGGGGCGAGGAAGGAAAGGATCTCCTTGAAGAGCACGGGAGGGGTGTGGCGGTAATGGTCGATTATCCTGGGGATATAGAGGAAATGAAATCCCGCAAGCTGAAGCTCTTTATAGATAAGCCGGTAGTTACGCTCGATAGCTTCGTTGGTCGGGGCATCAAACTCATTTTCGATATAGAGCACTGTGGCCATATCGACATTGAAGCTTGCCCGAGGAATCGAGATGGCCTCTACCTCGAATTCCGGCCGCGTGTCGAGCATCATCGTGAGCGAAGCCATCATCAGGGCTTCGGAATGGGCGCAGAAACCGTCGCTGACCGTCACCGACCGGCAGTCGCCGAGGAGATCCTCGCGCAGTCCGGGGGTGTCGGAGCCGCATATCGTGCGCAGGGCGTCGGCGAAGGAGATGTCGCGCGCGCAGATCCGCACCTCGCGGTCGATGCCGTATTTGCCACAGACATTCGCCCAACACTCCATCTCTCCGGTATCAACGATGCGGTCGGCCTTGATGAGATCGTCAAGAATACGCGCCACCGCTATTTTCTCTTTTCTGGTCGGCATTGTTTCGGGCTTTTAAATGGGTTGAAGTTTAGTTTTTTACAAGCTGCACCACAATAAGACGCCCGCCGTCTTCGCTACTCAGGAGAATTTTGCGGCCTTCGGTAAGCTCGACGAAATCACCTGCCTTTATCTGACGCTTCGGCTGCTCGGTGACATCCCACATATCCGGAAGGCGACGGTTGATGAGAATCCATTTTCCGTTGTGGAAGTGGAAGTCTCCCACCGGTTTCTTATCCTCCGGACGGGTGCGTTCGTTGGGGGTGACGAAACGGTTCACGTGCCACATATAAAGCGACTGCTTGTCATATACCATCAGACGGTAGTTCTCGGGTAGGAATTTCCCTTTGGCCGGAGAATAATAGAGATTAAGCACCGGCAGTTGGCCGTGGTATTCAGTGCCGCAGAAGGGGCATTTGGGCTTTGTCGTATTGTCGAACACGAACCAATGCGCCTCACACGCCGGATTCTGGCAGGGTTGCATGAGGTCAGTAGTCTTCACCAGTGCGTTTTCCCATTCGTCGGCCGTCGGCCGTTTGGAGGGGTCGTGCAGCCCGTCGATAAAGGCCCGTTCGAACAGCTCTTTCAGGTAAGGACCGCACATCGTATAGGGGCGTTTCTCCACATCCCCCTGCGGTAGTTCGGAGGGTGCCATGTTCTTTGTCTTGGGACGGTTGCTCTTATCCTTGGGATGCTCCACGAAAAGGGCTTTCTCTCCCATCGAGAGCTCTTCATCGCGGGCGGCGTCAAGATCATTCACCTTACCTCCGCGCAACGGATGGCGGTTGAGGAGATACATATAGATGAGCACCGCAAGGGCGTGGCGGTCGGTCTGGATGCTTGGGAGTTTCTTGCCCGGATCGCCCAGTTTCAGGGATCGCGTCTGGAGCACTTCCGGAGCGATGAAATCGGGAGTGCCGACCACATCGGGGGGATATTTCCCGGGCACGACGAGACCGTCGCAGTCTATCACGGCGGCGCGTCCGCTCTCCGGATCTACAAGCACATTCTTGTAGGAGAGGTCGGAATGGGCAAGACCGGCGGCATGAAGGCGGCGCACGGCGCGCGCTATCTGGAGACACATGTGGTAATGCGTGAGCCACGTCCCTTTCTGTTCCGGCTTGAGAAATTTATTGCGCAGTTTGGCCGAAGCAAACCATTTCCCCTCCTTCTCCTTTCCCTTGAACATGCCGTCCTTGAAAAAGAAGTGCTTCTGATAGGCGGGGCAGACGATTCCCAACTTGCCGTTCCATTCCACGAGTTTGGTGGGCCAGCAGAAAAGGTTTTCCCAATAGCCGCCTCCCACCTGACCGAAAATCTTGTCGCGGTAGGTGCCCACGATATTCTGGAGCCTGTCCTTGGCGTTGGCGTCCTGAGGCTGGCGGAAGAAACCGACCACGTATGATTTATCAGGCGAGAAATAGACATCCTTCATCGCGCCGCTGCCGATGATCTCATCTACAAACTCCACATCGGAGCCGTCGGTAGCCTTTAGTCTGATAGTCTTTGCCATAATCGTAATTGTCAGTAAAGGATTGCTATTGTGCGGTCGTCATGGTTTCCGGGACTCCAGAAACCGAGCCACCGCAGGAGCTGTTGCTGGGCCTCCTCATTGTTGTCGGAGAGATCCACGCCCCCTATCTCATCTTCGGGAAATCCGGAGCGCAGACGTGAATAGAATTCCTCCCATTTCCCGTAGTCATTAAGGTTGCGGTCGGTCTCGAACATCGGGTCGGAGACGCCGTCGGTCATAAGGAAGAGGGCTGTGAAATCAGGCACGATAGCCATCCTGAGGCGTTTGGCCACTATATCGGGATCGCGGAAAATCTCGGGCATTGTCAGGAAGCGGGTCTGCCCCGAGAATTCTCCCTCATCGGGAGTGCCGAGGAGCTTGGCCGTCTTATTTTCGGCATCGAAGAGACACATAGCGCCGTCGCCGACCCAAAAGGAGGCTATAAACCATCCGAACTCATATTTCTTGCATACGGCAAACATGAGGGTGGTGGAGAAATCCTTCAGGCGAGCCCCTTCATTGGCTTCGGCCACCTTCTTCACCGCCTCATGCGCCTTGAGAGCGCCGTTGTAGATGATATCGATTACATGGCGAGTCACTTCAGTGCGTTTCTCTTTGTTATTCCTGTCGGCCTCATATTCGCGTATCGCTTTCTCGAAGGCGGGATTGTCGAGCAGCAGCCCTTTGCAATGACGTATCACGGCCTCGCAGGCCGCTTCCGACCCTTTACGGGAATATTTCGCCGATCCGGCTCCGTCGGCCACCGCCATGATATACCAGTCTGATCGGTCGCAATGGAAGAGCGAGAAGTGGTCATCACGTGCCTTCCCCTCCTGGGCATGGCTGCGGCCACGCAGGCTGGCGGCCACGATATCCTTCTTCGTCACGCAGTCAGTCTCCCCATCGACTTTGATATAGGCCGTATCGGTATCCTTTTTATAGTAGGGGATATCTTCGCTTGTCGGTATATCTTTCCAGAGGTCGCGTGGATTGGGATTGAAAGCGATCGGCACGGGAATTTCGGAAGCAGGCTCCCCATCCACCGTATTGAAGCGGAGACGCAGGGTATAGTCGCCGGTCTTGAGCGGTTTCCCCGAGAGCGAAAAATTTCCCTCAGGCTCCTCGGCGAGAGTCAGGCCTAACTCCTCGGCGCCCTCAATCGAGATATCCGATATGCGGTCGGAAGGCAGTTGGAATATGGTCTTGTAATCCTTTTTCACCGTGCCGTTAGGAAAACGGATTCCGAGCTGCCGGATCTCGTTTTCTATCATTATGCGTTGGTTCATGCGTCCTTCTTTGAAGTTGGTCCATAATGAGGCGACCGTCCAGTTGAGGAAGGCCTCTTTATCTTTATCGGGAACCCCTGCCCTCTCGATGGCATCGTTGATCTCGGCAGCAGCTCTCATACGTGCAGCTGCCGAGGCGAGACGGCGGGAGTCGAGTCTTTGTTGTCTCTCCATAATAGATTATCCTAAACCTCTTGTAATATTCATTCCGCCGGGTCCGGCCTGACCGAGAGTTCCCTCAAGGCCGCACCAGGGACAGGTGTTTGTCTGGCTTTCTCCCACACAGAAGAGTCCTCCACATTCGCAGACCACGGCCCCTATCTGATTGCCACAGCAGGGACAGGTAGGCACTCCGGTAAGTGATGTGGTGTTGATTCCGACATTTTCCCCGGCCGAGAGCTCGGCATAGCTATTCTTGTCGATGGGGTAGGCTCCCACAAGACGGAATCCTGACGATCCATATATACGCCCTCCGTCATAACCCGACCCCTGACGGGCGTATTTTATGAGATAGTCCTGACGGGTGTTCTGGCAGCGGCCGTGGAGCACGGCGAAATTCTCGTCCACGTTGTCCCGACATGCCGAGGGATCCACTTTCTCAAGGTTGATGCCTTCGGTCGGAGCCAGTTTCACACCGTCGGTATTCTCTTCACTTACCGACATGCTGGAGGTCTTTATGGAGGCCGTGACCCATTTGAAGAACTGGCAGAAGGATTCCTGGTCGGTATCCTTGAGAAGGAGGATGTCATTGGTGATCTGGGCGAGAGTCAGGACATTGACGCTGTCGCCGATCGAAATGGCCACCAATGAGCAGTGGCGGCGGTAGCGATCGTTCCAGCGGCGGAAAGCGGCCGCGTAGTTATCGGTAGGATTGCCGTCGGTGAAGAGGAAAATAATCGGTTTCCAGTCGCCTTTCTCCTCCATAGTGGTTTTCCGGACGTTACGGTCGATATCGTCCATAAGACATTCCATTCCTTTGCCGAGGGCCGTTCCGCCTCCTACAGGGAATACTGGCGGATAGAATTTATAGAGTTCGGTGAGTGGTGAGAGGACTTTCGCCTTACCGGCGAAGACAATGATGGAAACAAAGACGGTTTCCAGAGCGTAGGGATCGACGCGGAGGTTCTGGATGATGGTCCTCATTCCGGCCTGAACCTCCTCGATCGGAGTTCCGATCATTGATTCAGAGACATCCACAAGGAAGTAAATCGGTAGTCTGCGCATAGTGCTGGGAGTATTGGTGGTTTATAGGATTGTGTATGTTGGAGAGGAAAGTGCCTATACGGGCCGGTCGGGGATGAATTTCCCGGGAGAGAGATAGACGGTGCCGGGGCCGGTGACGCGCATCATGCTCAGTCCTTCTCCGCCAAGCAGGTTTCCGAGCGACCAATTGCTCTGCATCCGGTCCTCGGAAATATTGACTAAAGCTATGATGTGGTCTTCATCAAGCTCCACAGTCTCGCCAGGCCCGAGGCACAGGGTTATGGGCGTTCCTTTAGTGTCGAGAAATACGGTGGAATATCCC